>JADGNT010000055.1 GCA_017883345.1 Candidatus Solibacter sp.
AATGTCACCGTTCCCGTGCTGCCGCCGGGAACCTGTCCGGTACGGTTGCCGGTCGTGGGCACAGATACACAAGGGGACTGGTGCTGGACCTGGTGGCCGACCGAATCGACGCGCTCGGCGCACCCATGTCCGACCAACAACCGAACACGTAGCGGTTCCGCCATAGGACATCGACAGTTACAATGAGGCATCATGAAACGGGTAATTACAGGACTTATTCTCGCGTTTTTCGCCGGCGGGTGTGCCCTCGCCGCCGATGCTCCGGACGCCTGGCCCTGGTGGCGCGGTCCTGAGTTCAACGGGGTCGCGCGCGGCGACGCCCCGCTCACCTGGAGCGACCAGGATCACATTGCATGGAAGGCGCAGGTGCCGGGGAAAGGGCATTCCTCTCCGGTGATCTGGGGCGATCGCATATTCCTGACCACGGCGGTGCCCACCGGCAACGCACCGGCCGCGGCGCCCGCGAATCCGGCTCCTGCCTCGGGCAGGAGAGGAGGGTATGGCGGGGGCGGCGGACCACAGGCCGAGCAGAAGTTGATGGTGCTGGCCTTCGACCGTAAAACCGGCAAGCCGCTTTGGGAGAAAGTGGCCACTGTGGCCACGCCGCACGAGGGCTTCCACTCGCAGTACGGGAGCTTTGCCTCCCCCTCGGTGTTGGTGGACAGCAAGCACGCGATCGCCTTCTTCGGGTCGCGCGGCGTGTATTGCTACATGCACGACGGCCAGCCGGTATGGCAGAAGGATTTCGGCATCAAGCTGAGGATGTTGATGGCCTTCGGTGAAGGATCGTCGCCCGCGCTGGATGGCGACAAGTTGGTCATCCTGTTCGATCACGAAGGCGATTCGTTCCTGGTCGCCCTCGACAAGAACACCGGGCGCGAACTCTGGCGCACGGCCCGGTCGCCCGGCAGTACCTGGTCCAGCCCATTGGTGATCACCGTCGGCGGGAAGAAGCAGGTGCTGGTTTCGGCCACCAAGAGTGTGGCCGCATACGACCTGGAAAACGGCAAGCTGATCTGGCAGACCACGGGACTGGGCCGAAACGTGATTCCGATGCCCGTGGTGGCGGATGGAGTGGCCATCGTGATGAGCGGCTATCAAGCGCCCAACCTGCTGGCGATCCGGCTGGGCGGTGAGGGCGATCTGACCGGGACCGACGCCATTCTCTGGCAGAACCAGCGGGGCAATTCCTATACGCCGTCCCCCGTGCTGCACGAAGGCAAGCTCTATGTGCTCACCGATAACGGCACCATCTCCTGCTTCGACGCCAAGACGGGGAAGCCGTTCTACTCTCAAATGCGGTTGCCGAAGAGCTACAGCTTCAAGGCTTCCCCGGTGGCGGCCAACGGCAAGTTGTACCTTTCGACCGAGGATGGCGACGTGGTGGTGTTGCGGATGGGCGAGAAGTTCGAGGTGCTGGCCACCAACACGCTGGCGGATCAGGTGTTCATTGCCACCCCCGCCATCATGGATGGCGCCATCTATCTACGCGGTCAGAACACGCTGTTCTGCGTACGGTAAGCGCATCCCAAGAAGGTCCGATACCGGGCGAGGGCTGAGATTGCGCTGGATCAGGCAACGTTCCGCGCCGCCCCAGCCTTCCACCAGCACCGTCCGGGCACGCCGTTCCACCGTATAGACGGCGGTGGCGCCAAACTCCGCGCATAAGGCGGGGAGCGACCATCCCTGCGGATCGAGCATGCGCATTCCACCCTGGCGGTCGATCGGGATGGCGAGATCGCCGGCATCGCTATCGCCGGACACCGCAACGTCCAGAATCTCTTCGGCCTGCCGCAAGAAGGCCTCCACAATAGGCATTTCGGACGCGAACGCGGAAGTTTCCGATAAATCTGCTACAACTGCTGCATGAGAGTTCTTTTCATCGGCGGGACAGGAATCATCAGCACCGCGTGTACCCAACTGGCCGCCCAACGGGGCATCGATCTGACGCTGGCCACGCGTGGCCGCCGCACGGCCGGTCTCCCGGCCGGCGTCAAGACGCTGACCCTGGACATGGACGACGCCCCCGGCGCGGCGCAAGCCCTGGCGGTCCAAGCGTTCGATGTCGTGGTCGATTGGATCGCCTTCACGCCGGCGCAGATCGAGCGCGACCTGAATCTGTTTCGTGGCCGCACCGGACAGTACGTCTTCATCAGCTCTGCCAGCGTCTATCAGAAGCCCCCGGGACACTATCTGATCACCGAGTCCACGCCGCTCGCCAATCTGTATTGGCAGTATGCCCGAGACAAAATCGCCTGCGAGGACCGCCTCATGCGGGCGTATCGCGAGGAGGATTTCCCGGTCACCATCGTGCGTCCTTCGCTGACGTACGGCGAGACGCAAATCACTCTTGCGGTCAACAGTTGGGCCAAGTCTTACACGGCGGTGGATCGCATGCGGCAGGGCAGGAAGGTGATTGTGCCCGGCGAGGGCTCCTCCCTGTGGGTGATCACGCACAACACCGATTTCGCCAAGGGATTGGTGGGCCTGCTGGGGAATCCGCAAGCCATCGGACACGCCTTCCACATCACCACCGATGAAGTCATGACTTGGGACCAGTTCTACCGCATCGTGGGGGCGGCCGCCGGAGTGGAGCCGCAACTGGTCCACATACCGTCCGACTTCATCGGCGCCTGCCTGCCCGATAAGTTGGGCGGATTGAAGGGCGACAAGGCCGTCAGCGTGGTCTTCGACAACAGCAAGATCAAACGCTTCGTTCCGGGTTACTGCGCCACCGTGCCTTTCGCGGAAGGCATTCGCCGCACCCTGGCCTGGTTCGACGCCGACCCCGCGCGCCGGCAGATCGATGCGGACGCTAACGCCCAATGGGACAAGCTAATCGCGGCGTACGAGCAAGGGGCCACCGCGGCAGCGCGGCTGTTTCAGGGGTAGGCGGGCAGGGCGGGTTACCAACCCGCCGAATGCCCCCATGAATGGGGGCATGGCAGCCTAAAAGGCTACTCTACGGTCTTAGAAGCTGACTTTGGCCGAGAATTGCAAAGACCGTGCCGGCAACTGATTCGTGATTCCCGTCAGCGGCGAGCCGAAGCCCGCGCCTGCCGTTGCCCCGTTCCCGTACGTGCCGCTGTAGCCGACGAAGTTGGGGTGGTTCACCACATTGAAGGCCTCGGCCCGAACCACCAGGTGCACCCGCTCCGTACCCAGCGCGAAGGAGCGTTCGAGGAACGGCGCGATGTCGTAGATCGACTTGCCTCGGCCCGCATTGCGCGCGATCACCACGCCGTCGATCACCGGCCGGTCCGTCGTGGCGCCCGTATCGCCGCTGTTATTCACCCCGGTCACGATGTTGTACGGCAGTCCCGAGGCTAGCGTGAAGACGCCGCCAAAGTGAATCTGTAGCGGCAGAATGTACACGCCACTCAGCACGAAGCGGTGCCGCTGATCGAAGATCGCGTTGCCGTATTCCACCCGGCCGGTGAAGTTCGGATCGTTGGGGTTCTGCCCCGGAACGTCCGGGTCCACGTTGTCCAGTGTGTGCGACCACGTGTAGCTGGCCAGCACGCTGAGCCGGTCGCTGAAGCGATGCGTCAGGTTGAGGTCGAGCGCGTTGTAGTTGGCGTAGCCGTCGTTCACGTCGCTGGTGATCGTCGAATACGGCGGTTGCGGACTGCTCGCCGCGCTGGGATTGCACGCCAGGCCGTGCTGGCTGTACCAGTTGATCCAGTAGGGGCGTGTGCAGTTGGCCGCCTGCGCGGTGCGCACCTGTCCGGCCGCGGTCCGGATAAACGGCGTTGGCGGATCGACGTCGCGCGGGCGATTGATCCGGCTGGTGTGCGAGCCCACGTAATCCACGCTCAGCACCCAGTTCCGCGGCAGGCGGCGCTCCATGCCGATGGTCCACTGCTTGGCGTAGGGGTTGAGCAGCTTGTCCTGATAGCCGATCAGCGTGGAGGTGGGGAAATACTGGTTGAGATTGGCGCTGTCGCCCGGGCGGACGTACAGGCTGCGCAGCGGCGCGGCGGCGCCCGTGGGAAACGCCGGCAGCGGCGCCGCGGTCACACTGGTGGGGAACCCGACCTGCCCCGCCGCGGCCGTGTAGTTGAAGACGCCTGTCGGTCCGGTCAGCGCCCAGTTGGCCGCGGCGTTATTGACGATCTGCGAATAGTAGATGCCGAAGCCGCCGCGCACCACCGTCTTGCCATCGTTGTGGACGTTGTAGCTGAATCCCAGGCGCGGCGCGAAATCCTGGCGCGAATCGGCAAAGGTCTGCTGCTCGTAGCGCAGCCCGACGTTGACGGTGAGATCGCGCCGCAGGCGGATATCGTCCTGCACGAACGTCGACCACAGCGTATCGTCCACGGTGTAGTTGGCGTTGCCATAGCTCTGTGTATAGCTGGCCACGTTGGCGATGCTGCCCAGGTAGGTCTGGCTCTCGCAGACTGCGACCGTCTGCACGCAGGCTTTGAAGATGAACTGGCCGAGATAGATCGGGCCGCCGAATTCCTTGCTGTCGCCGCCACTGTGCGCGTGCATCGCGTCGAAGCCGAAGCGCAACTGGTGGCGGCCCTTGATGGTGGAGAGCGTGTCGTTGATCTGATACTGCCGGTTGATCAGCAGCGCGGATTGCGACGTGCCGGTGGTGAATGTTCCCACGCCGCTGATCGGCACCTGGTACTGCGTGCCGTAGACCACGGGGTCGAACTGCGTGATCGGCGAGGCGATCTGGAATTGCACTCGCACGTTGTTGAGCAATGACGGGCTGAGCACGGCGGTTTCGCCCAACTCTTCGGAGTAGGTGCGGCGGCGGAACACGCGGTCCACCGTGGGCAGGCTGTTGCCGCCCACCGCGCCGTTGGGATTGGTATCGTGGAAGCCGTCGACGTTGCCGCGGAAGAAGAGATTGTTGCGGTCGTCGATCTGACGATCGAGGCGCAGCAGGCCCAGCCATCCGCGATAGTGCCCGATGAAGATGCCGGGCGCGACCGGCGAGGTCACCGGCGAACCTTTATCCTCGCGGCTGAACTCACCCGCCGCGAAGAAGTGCGTTTTGCTGGAAAACGGACCGCCGAGGGAGGCGGCGGATTGGCCCAGCGAATCGCTGGTCAACTGGTTGCCGCTGGTGGCGTTGGCCGCCGTGAAGCCGGAAAGCGCGGCGGCCGTATCCGCCGGACGCCACAGTTCCAGCACATCGCCGTGGAACTTGCTGCCCCCGCTCTTGGTCACCATGTTGATCACGCCGCCCGCCGTGGCGCCGTATTCGGCCGAGAAGGCGTTGGCCAGCACGTTCATTTCTTCCACCGCCAGAACCGGCAGCGTGCTGAACAGCGTCTGGCGGCCCCAACTGTCGCTGTTGGTGGCGCCATCGGTTACGAACAGCGCTTGGCGGCGTCCCGCACCGTTGGTGGTGAACAGCGTCTGGTTCATGAACACGTCGCCCTGGCTGATGGCGGGACGGTTGGCCGCATTCAACATCGGCAGGTTGCTGATGCGGCGGCTGAGCAGCGGCGTCTCCTCCATCTGCTGCGCCCCCAGGCGTGTGCCGATTTGCGGCGCGTCGGTGCGGACCTCGCCCACCGTCCCGGTGACCGTGATCTGCGTCTGTCCCCCGGACACGCTGAGCTGAAGATTGATGCCCGCGGTCGCGCCGCCGGCCAGCGTGACGTCTTTCACTTGCGCGTCGGCGAAGCCTTGCCTGGTGGCGGTGATCTGGTACTTGCCCGCTACCGGAAGGCCGGCCAGCGAGTAGTTGCCGGCGGCATCGGTCAGCGCGGTCCGTTCCAACCCGCTCTGCTGGTTCCTGGCGGCGATCTGTACGCCCGGCACCGCGGCGCGGCTCGGGTCAGTCACCTGGCCCTGTATGGTGGCCGTGTCTGGCGTTTGCGCGAACACGCCGGACGCGAAAATCAAAAGGCAGGAACCGAGGAGTTTGAGCATAGCGAGATCCACTAAGGGTACAGCAGTCCAACCTGCTACTACCATCGGTCGTAGTGGCGTAAGTGCATGTGCGCTGCCCATCGGGGAATCGCTCCCTCACGGTCGCGGCTCCGATCAGAGCCGCGATGCGCCAATCCGAGCCGCGACCGTGAGGGAGCGATCGCCTTGTGCATCCGAGCGCAACTTGGACGCGGCGCGCGATAATGGAGCCAATGCAGAACATTCTGCCGGTCCTGTGTTTTGTCGCCGGTTTCGCCCTGGCGTGGCTGATCTGGCACGGCAGGAGCGCCGCGCGCGCGGCCGATCTACAGGCGCGGCTCGAAACCGAGCGCAAGAGCGCGGACGAGAAGATGGCGCTTCTCGAAGACACGCGGCAGAAGCTCTCCGATGCCTTCAAGGCACTCTCCGCCGACGCCCTCGCCCGCAACAGTCAGTCCTTCCTGGAACTGGCCGGCGCCACCCTGGCCAAGACCCAGGAGACCGCCCGCGGCGATCTGGAACTGCGCCAGCAGGCCATCGCCGACATGGTGACCCCGGTGCGCGAATCGCTCGACAAGGTGGACCATAAGATCCAGGAACTGGAGAAGGCGCGCGCCGGGGCCTATGCCGGACTCAACGAGCAGGTGCGCAGCCTGATCGAGACTCAATCGCAGTTGCGCGGCGAGACGGGCAAGCTGGTGACCGCGCTGCGCACGCCGAGCGCGCGCGGCCGCTGGGGCGAAATCCAGTTGCGCCGCGTGGTCGAAATGGCCGGCATGCTGGAGTATTGCGACTTCAGTTCGCAGACCACGCTCTCCAGCGAGGATGGCCGCCTGCGCCCCGACCTGCTGGTCAAGTTGCCCGCCGGCAAGACCATCGTGGTGGATGCCAAGACGCCGCTCGAGGGCTACCTCGAAGCCATCGAGGCGCCCGACGAGGTCACGCGCAAGGCCCGCCTGGCCGATCACGCGCGGCAGGTGCGCATGCACATGACCTCGCTCGGGCGCAAATCGTATTGGGACCAGTTCGACGAGGCGCCCGAGTTCGCCGTGCTCTTCCTGCCCGGCGAGTGTTTCTTCAGCGCGGCGCTGGAGAGCGACCCCAGCCTGATCGAGTTCGGCGTGGAGCAGAACATCATCCTGGCCACGCCCACCACGCTGATCGCCCTGCTGCGCGCCGTGGCCTACGGCTGGCGGCAGGAGAAGCTGGCGCAGAACGCCGCCGAGATCAGCGCGCTGGGCAAGGAACTCTTCAAGCGGATCGCCGATATGGGCGAGCACTTCAACAAGGTGGGCCTGAACCTGGGGCGGGCGGTGGAAGCTTACAACAGCGCGGTGGGGTCGCTGGAAAGCCGCGTGATGGTGAGCGCGCGCCGCTTTGCGGACTTGAAGACCGCGCCCATCGGCGGGGAGATCGCACCGCTGGAGCCCGTGGAGAAGAGCGTGCGCGCGCTGCAACCGTAGAGCGGGCGTTTCGCCTGCCATGCCGGTATTCGTACCGGCATTCTTCGAAGAACGGCGGCAAGGACGCCGACGTGGCAGCCGGGGTACCCTCTGGGTCTGGCTACGCTACGGTTACGCGCGGGCCATGCGTTGGTACTCCGCTTCCGACGCAGCGGGCAGCAGCACCCACAGCGTGTAGACGCCGATCGCCGTGCCGAACGGCGGATGCAGCAGGTTGATGAATGCCAGCACAATGGCCAGAATGCGCGCCCACGAGCGGCGTTCGTACAGTCCCCAACCGGCGATCACGCCGATGACTCCGGTCACCAGGAAAATGCCGCCGACGGCGCGCACGATTCCGTGGACGAAGAAGGGTGCGTCGCCGGTGAACGGAAACCCCCAGTCCGAGAAAGAATTCAGAACCAGGCCCGGCAGCAACCGCAGAGCGGAATACGCCAGCCATAGGACCGCGACGTTGCGCAGGTGGCCGTTGACGCGGTTGACGGACGGTAGCGGCGGCGGCGCGGCGCCGAACTGTCTCCCGCAGTGAGGACAGAAGCTCACGGGACCTTGCAGGTTAGCGCCGCAACGATCACAAAACATGTCTCACCTCCGGACTATAGATATACGGAGGTGACGGCGGATTTGTTTCAACCGGCTTCACGCCGGGCGGAAATCTTTCAGGATGGCGGCCCAGGAGGGATAGCCTCGGGCGGCCGAGTACGCGTCTTCTTCCAGATTGAAGGCCACATCCACTCGGGCGCCGGGCGCGAGTTCTGTGGCGCGGTGGGCCATGTTCCAGGCCTTGAGCACCAGGCTCCGCCCATTCTGGCGCACCGTGATTCTGAGGTGCTTCTCCTTCATGATGGTGGGTTCTGCGGCAACTTCCACGCCCAGCGCGGCGAATAGCGGCGGCGGGTTGCCATGGCCGAACGGGGCCAGCATGAAGAGTTCGTCGATGGCCTGCTCGCTGATCTCGCGCAATTCCAGCACGGCGTCGATCTCCAGGCGGGGCAGAAAATCGTCCGCGCTGAGACGCGAGCGGGCGTTCGCATGGAAGCGGCGGCGGAACTCCTCCACATTGGAGACTTCCATGGTGACGCCGGCGGCGTGCGCGTGGCCGCCGAATCGCACGAAAAGCTCGGACATCGATTCCAGCGCATCCAGCAGGTGGAACGCGGGAATGCTGCGGCCCGAGCCCGACGCCAGGCCATCGTCCGGGTTGCGGGCCAGCACAAAGACGGGGCGGTGCAGGCGCTCCACCAGACGGCTGGCCACGATGCCGAGCACGCCGCGATGCCAGTTTTCGGCGTAGTAAACCAGCGCGCAGGCGGCATCGTCGACGGCGATCTGCTCGCAGGTAGCGACGATTTCGGCTTGCACCTGCTGGCGCTCGGCGTTTTGATCGTCGAGTTGTTTGGCGAGGTCCCGGGCGCGGGCGGGGTCGTTGGTGAGGAAGAGTTCGATCACGGCACCGGCGGTATCCATGCGTCCGGCGGCATTGATACGCGGCCCGATCTGGAAGCCCACCTGGCGCGCGTTGGGCGCTACGCCCACCGTGAAACCGGCCACATCGAGCAGCGCGCGCAAGCCGGCGTTGCGCACCTTGTCGAGCCCGCGCAGGCCGTGAGTCACCAGGATGCGGTTCTCGCCGGTGAGCGGAACCACGTCGGCCACGGTGGCAATCGCCACCAGCTTGAGGAACGATTCCGCGACGCGCCGGACCTTCTCCGCCGGCCAGCCCATGTGCGGCAAGAGCGCCTGGATCAATTTGAAGGCCACACCGGCGCCGCACAGGTTCTTTTCCACGTACGGGCAATCCGGACGATTGGGATTGAGCACGGCGAGCGCGGGCGGGAGGCCGGTCTCCGGCAGGTGATGGTCGGTGACGATGACGTCGATGCCGAGTTCGCCGGCGCGGCGCACCACTTCGGCGGCGCGGATGCCGGTATCCACGCTGACAATCAGCTTCACCCCCTGAACGGCTGCGGCTTCGACCACTTCGCTCCGCATGCCGTAGCCGTCCTTCAGGCGGTGCGGCACGTGATACGCGGGTGTGCCGCCGGCGAGTTCGAAGGCCTTGATGAGGAGCACCACGCTGGTGGTGCCGTCGACGTCGTAGTCGCCGTAGATCAGGATGCGCTCGCGCTCGCGGATAGCGCGCGCGATGCGCTCAATGGCGACCGGCATGTCGCGCAGGGTCAGCGGATCGTGCAGTTCTTCGAAGGCCGGGTGCAGGAAGCGGTGGGCGGCCGCGGGGTCTCTGAATCCGCGGTGCACGAGCACTTGGGCGGCGGGCGGCCCGACTTCGAGGGCGGCGGACAGCGCGGCGACGGTATTGGCTTCGGGCGCGGGCAATACCCAGCGCGACCCCTGACTAACGGCCGGACTAATTCTTGGAGTAATACCCGCCAAGCGAGTCGCCTTCGTCCAGATCGCCCTCGGCCATGGAGTTGGCGATCTCGTCTTCCGCGACCAGGAATTCGTCGTACCAGTCGGGCTGGAGTTCGTACACGTAGAGGTTGGAACTGTGGTGGAACGCCAGTTCGAGCGAGCAGGTCACGCCTTCGTAAATGCGTAGCTTGCGAAGGCGGTTCTCGTAGTCGCGCTGCTGGTCGCGGTCCATGCCGACTTCCTCGATCTGCTCCAGCAGGTCGTCAATGTCGCCGGCCTCGAATTCGCGGGTGGCGAAGAGGATCATCTTGACGCCGGTCTTGATGGCGGTATCCAGAAACATCCGGTAATCGGGATGATGCTCACTGTCCCAAAGCACCATTTGGGGGTCTTCGAGGGTTCCCGGGGTGCTGCGGAAAACGGCCAGGTCGCGCGATTCGAGATAGTCCAGGATTTCGCGCTTGAGTGTATCGAGATTCAGGTCCACGTCGCTTCCTCAGCTTATGACTACACCAGAATATCAGACGGATTGGCCAGGTCGCGGGCGGAAGGCGTAACGATCGTCTTCGGCCCAATGTAGATCTTGCGGTTCTCTTTGATCGCCTGGCGCACGTCCGCCTCGCAAACGAACTCCACCGGCGTGGGAGGCGGAGCAGCGGGAAGTGGAGGCGTTTTTGCGCCGGGGTCCGCCAGTCAGCTATAGCCGCCGGATTCTTGCGATCCGCTTTGCGAACCAGCCGGCGCGGTGCCGCGGCGGGCCAGAAAGCGGTCGACCACTTCGGCGGCAACGCCGGCCACCACGGACTGCCGGACCGCGGGTTGCGGCGGGGCCGGCGTGGAACATCCGCAGGATGGGGCCGCTGCCGCAGGCTGGGTTGTCGGTGGCGCCACGGCGATGCCGCGCGAGGCGAGGTAGCGTTCCACCGCGGAGACTACGGCCGCGCGATCGATGGCGCCGCCGCCGCCGGTGGCGGGCATGGGGCCATCCTGCGCCTTGTCGTAATCTAGAGGCATTTCGAACGCCTCTTCGGGCGTGCGGACGGTGTACGCCAACCGCTTGATGTTGATCAGGTGCAGCGGGCCGACGTTGTCGGAGGTGCTGTTTCCCGCCATGGCGCCGCAGCCCAGCGTCATCGAGGGGAAGACGTTGGTGGTGATGCCCGTGGAGCCTTGCGGAGCCGGCGTGTTGACCAGCACCCGCATGGCCGGCATGCGCATGCCGTATTCGCGGATGCGCGTATCGTTCTTCGCGTAGATGGCGGCGGTGTGTCCGGCGCCGCCGAACTTGAGCAGTCCGAAACAGGTGTCGAGCGCCGTGGCGTAATCGGCCACGAAGATCAGCGAAAGCACCGGCGAGAGTTTCTCCGCGGAGAGCGGGAACTTCTTGCCGACGCCCGCGATTTCGCAGCAGATGATGGAGGTGTCGGACGGCACTTCGAAACCGGCCATCTGCGCAATCTTGGTGGGCGCCTGGCCGACGCACTGCGGATTCACGGTCCAGTTGGGCGTGATCAGCAGTTTGCCGAGCGCGTCCGACTGCTGGTCGTTGCAGAGATACGCCTTGTGCTGTTTGAGCAGCGCCAGGATGCGGTCGCGCAGCGAGTACTCGGCCACGAGAGCCTGCTCGCTGGAGCAGACGGTGCCGTAATCGAAGGATTTTCCGGTGACGATCTTGGCGATGGCGTCTTCCAGGTCGGCCGAGGTGTCCACCAGGACGGGCACGTTGCCCGGTCCCACGCCGAACGCCGGCTTGCCGCTGGAGTAGGCGGCTTTCACCATGGCGTGCCCGCCGGTGGCCAGGATCACAGAGACGCGCTCATGGTGCATCAGGGCGCTGATGCCTTCCATGGTGGCGCGGTCCACGCATTGAATGATGTCTTCGGGCGCGCCGGCTTCGAGCGCCGCCTGGTAGAGGACGGCGGCCGTCGCGCAAGTGCACTTGAACGCGCGGGGGTGCGGGCTGATGACGATGGCGTTGCCGGCCTTGAGGGAGACCAAGGTCTTCGACATGGCCGTGGAGGTGGGATTGGTGGTGGGCAGAATGGCCGCCACCACGCCCATCGGCACGCCGATCTCGACAATCTTTTCGTCGGGGAGTTCGCGCAGAATGCCGACCGTCTTGATGCCGCGCATACGCCGCGGCAGCCAGTCGCAGTTCAGCAGATTCTTGATGTACTTGTCTTTGGCGTTGCCATAGCCGGTCTCTTCGACGGCCAGATCGGCCAGGCGTTTGGCGTTAGCGCGCGCCGCCGCGGCCATGCGCTCCACAATGGCGTCCACCTGCTCCTGCGAATACGTGCGGTATTTCTGCCAGGCGGCGAACGCCTTTTCGACTTTGGTGCGGACCTCCTGTATGGACAGGAGATCTTTGTCTTCGAGCATGGCCCGTTACTTCTTGCTATTGCCCGTAGGGAGGATTTTCTCGACCTCCTCATGCGGGCGGGGAATCACGTGGACGCCCACCAGCTCACCGACGCGGCGGGCCGCGGCCGCGCCCGCGTCCGTGGCGGCCTTGACCGCGCCCACGTCGCCGCGAACCTGCACTACTACCAGGCCGGCGCCGACGAATTCCTTGCCGATCAGGACCACGTTGGCGGTCTTGACCATGGCGTCGGCGGCTTCGATAGCGCCGATCAAACCCTTTGTTTCAATGAGACCCAGGGCCTCCATCATGTTGCCTCCGTGCAGTGAAAGATTAAACGTAGCACAATTCGGGCTGGGGGGAAGGGTGGAGACGCGGCGCCCGGGCGGGTTGGAAGGAGCGTCCCCGGGGCCATACGCGGTGGAGCGGAGCTGGTTCCAGGAGTTTCGTGAGCCGGGCGGGACTCGAACCCGAGCCGGGTATTGACAGGATTTAAGTTATTGATTCGGCAAGTCGGACGAAACGCTGAAACCGCTCAAAATCGACCAAGTGTCACCA
>JADGNT010000637.1 GCA_017883345.1 Candidatus Solibacter sp.
TACGCCACCGCTGTCACGGGGAGTTCGACGGTTTGCCGGACTTTGTGCATCAGGCGTTCGAGCCGGGCGTGCTCCGCTGGGGGAATGCCGGCGACGGCCAGCAGAGCCTTAGCGGCCAAATAGTCCTTCGCCGCATCGCGGTGCGCGCCGCGGGCGGCGAGCTTACGGGAGCGGTGCAGTTGTCTCGCAATCAGGATGCACAACTCCTGGTCCGTCTTGGCGCGAAGCCGTGCGAGCGCGGTTTCCATCGGGTCCTCCATTTTTGTCTATATATATTGACGTATCCCGGAGGGATTTCGACCACGAAAAACACCGGCCAGCGTAAGGCAGGGTACCTATTGCGCTAACGCAGCCTCGACGGCCTTGACCAAGTCCGCCGCTTCGGGCGTGACCGCGGGCTCGAAACGGTTGATTACATTGCCTTTCTTGTCGACCAGGAACTTGGTGAAGTTCCATTTGATCTCCCCGCCGGTTTTGGGATTGGCGGATTTGTCGGTCAAGTACTGGTACAGCGGCGTCGTGTTCGCGTCCCCCCCCTTCACCGAGACCTTGCTCATCATCGGGAAAGTGACGTTATAGTTACGGCTGCAAAACGTTTTGATCTCTTCGTTGGAACCCGGCTCCTGCGCACCGAAATTGTTGGCCGGAACGCCCACAATCACAAAACCCTTATCTTTGTAGGTCTCGTAGAGCTTCTCCAGGCCGGCGTACTGCGGCGTATACCCGCATTTGCTGGCCACGTTGACCAGCAGCACCACCTTGCCTTTGAAGGACGAGAGCGGTGTGGCCGCGCCGTCGATGGAAGTTAGTGTGAAATCGTACACGTTCGAAGCGCCAAAAGCCATCGCTCCGGCGACCATACCCAGCAGCATCAGTTTCATCATGTGACCAGGATAGCGAACCCCCCAAGGCACACGCAATTGGGCAACTCCCGCGGAGCGAGATTTTACTTCCGGCCGTCGGCAGTCATTTCCGGGGGCGCGACGGGCTTAGCGTCGCCATAGGTGGCCACCAGGTATTCCAGGAGCGCGTCGCGGTCCGTGTATTTGGCGCCCCATCCCGCCATCTTGTCGAGTTCCTTGTTCCATCCGGCGCGGCTCAGACGGTTGGTATGAACGATGCGCAAGCTGTGACAGGGCAGGCATGTGCGCTGCTCTTGCTTCTGCCCCTGGGCGATGGTGGCCTGGTCGGCGGCCCCGGCCGCGAGGGCGAACGCCAGCCACAAGAGTACGGTGCGCGTCATACTTTCTCCACGGTGACGCCGACGCGGTCGATGCCATTCCACAGGTAGCCCGATGGGTTCCACGGCGGCACGATCGGCTGCACGCGTCCCGCGGTGTCGGTGGCGCGGGACATGATCGTATAGTAGCCGGGCTCCTGGGGCGTCCAGTTCAGGGTGAACAGGCGCCAGGCGAAGGGCAGTTTCTGGGCCGAAAGCTGCGCGTTCTGCCAGCGCGCCCCGCCATCGGTCGAGACCTCGACGCGCTCCACGGCGTTCTCGCCCGCCCACGCGAAACCGCGGATCGCTATCGCCCCCAGCACCGCGTTGCTCTGATCCTCCGGCGCGGTCAAGGTCGATTTCACCGGCATGCCTTCGATCACTTCCAACTCCGCCGAACGCGCGGGCGTGCCGGGCGGCAGATTGTATTTGGGATAGCGATAGCCCGGGTTCATGAAGAACCCGCCGCTTTCTTTCGCCACGGGCGTCAGGCGGACCACCCACTTCACCCAACTGGTGCCGTCCCAGCCGGGGACGATCAGACGCGCCGGAAACCCGTGGATATCGGGCGATTGGCCGTTCATCTTGAGCGCCAGCAGGGTGGCCGGATGCAGCGCCTTTTCCATGGGCATCGAGCGCACGAAATCCGGCGTCTGCATGACTGGGGTGTCGGCGCCATCGATCTCCAGGAACCTGGCCGCCGTGTCGACGCCGGCGAGCTTGAGGACATCGCCGAGGCGCGGACCGCTCCATTCGGCGTTGCCCACGGCGCCGCGTCCCCACTGTATGCCGGGCAGCTTCGGGGTGTAGAAGGCGCGTCCGTTGCCGGTGCATTCCAGGGTTGCGGGAAGCGTGTGTTGCGGCAGCTTTTCGAGGTCGGCGAGCTTCACTTGCAGCGGTTTGGAAACCAGGCCGGTGATATTCAGCCGGTAGGCGGCGGCGTCGATGGCCGCCGGGCGTGGAATGTGTTGGCGAACGAAAAACGCGTCGACGGGCGTCACCCAGTTGTCGAAATATTTGACCGGAGTTTCCAGATCCTCCGGACGGTCGTTGTGCAGGATCATGGGCCGCTTGCCGGGGATCGCGGTGCCGTCCGCGCCTATGACTTGCCGGGCGGCGGCCGCGGCCAGAAGCGCAGCGAAGATTTGACGCCGGTTTGTTTGCATCGCTCATACAGCGTAAACCGCCCGGGATGGAGTGTGCAAGCCACGGGGAGCCGAGGAGGAGGAATGCCCCCATGAATGGGGGCATGGCAGCCTGAAAGGCTACGCTACAAAGTGAGCGTCACTTTGGTCAGGGTGCGCGGCTGATCGGGGTCGAGGCCCTTGTGCACGGCCAGACAGGCGGCGAAGATCTGTGCGGGGACGATATACGGGATCGGCGTCAGGATTTCCTTGACGCGGCGCGGCAGGCGGATGACCCTGGTCGCGCGCTGCTCCACTTCCCGGTTGCCCGAGTCGGTAATGGCGACGATCTCGGCCTGCAAGCCTTGCAGTTTGGTGAGCGTTTCGCCGATGGAGGGCCAGGTTTTGCCGGGAGGGGCGAAGGCGAAGACCGGGAAATTCTGTTCCACGAGGGCGATGGGGCCGTGCAGGAAATCGGCCGAGGAGAAGCGCTCGGCCACCACGTAGCAGGTTTCCATCAGCTTCAACGCCATTTCGAAGGCATTGGAGTAGTTCAGGCCGCGCCCGACGACCACGGCGTGGCGCATGAAGCGGTAGCGCTCGCTGAGCGCGTCGATCTCGGGCTCGAGCGCCAGGGTGGCGCGGACCACGTCCGGGATACGCTCCAGGTCGGCGATGCGGACCGCGCCGCCGAGCGCATAGGCGAGCAGGTACATCATGAGCATCTGGCCGGTGTAGGTTTTGGTGGCGGCGACGCTCTTTTCGCGGCCGGCGCGCACCAGAAAGACGTGCTCGGCGATGCGCGCCATGGCGCTCCCGCTCTCGTTGGTGACGCCCAGGGTCAGCGCGCCCTGGCGGCGGGCGCGCTCCAGCACCAGATTGGTGTCGGTGGATTCGCCCGATTGCGAGATCCCAACCACCAGCGCATCGCGATAGTCGACGCGCGCTTGATAGAGCGTGGTGATGGAGGGGGCGGCCAGGGAGACCGGAATTCCGGTGGTGATTTCCAGCAGGTAACGGCCGAACAGCGCGGCGTTGTCGCTGGTGCCGCGGGCCACCAACACCACCAGGCGCGGACGCCGTTTTTCCACCAAACGCTTGAATTTTTCGACGCTGCGCAATTCGGCGGAGAGGGTGCGCGCCAGAGCTTCCGGCTGCTGCCGGATTTCTTCGAGCATACGGGACATTGATCTCAAGATAGCAGGGGTGGCGCGGCAGCGGGCTATCGCGCCGACGCACTACGCGGCGATTCGCTGCACTGTATCGGAGATCCATTCCGGATTACGAATGGTTGGCGGCTGCGGGGCAGGATGGCAGGGGTACCCTCTGGGTCCGGCGGGCTGCCAGCCCCAATGCTGTTCACTTAACGCCATCGAGTGTCGAGCAGGCAGTCTGGCCACCGAGATTTCCTTCCAGGCGACTCCATCCGCTTCTTACAAGACGACTACCGGCCCATCTGACAGAATGATGA
>JADGNT010000638.1 GCA_017883345.1 Candidatus Solibacter sp.
TCAATTACCACCACACGATAGAACGGCTTCTTCTTGGCGCCAAACCGCGCCAGGCGAATCATCAGCATGAATACTCCAATGTGGGGCCGGTCATTCTTTATCAATCACCGAACGACCTGCCCGAACCTTTCCCAAATTTACGAAGGCAGATTGCCGAATGGAAACCCACCGGGCAACTTCATCTTACCGAGCTTTTTGCCCATGAAGCCACCCGAGAAGGTCTTCATCATCTTCTTGGCCTGTCCGTACTGCTTCAACAACTGGTTGACCTCTTGCACGGAAGTGCCGCTGCCCTTGGCGATCCGCCGGCGCCGGCTTCCGTTGATGATCATATGATTGTCGCGCTCGCGGTGCGTCATCGAATCGATGATCGCCACCACGCGATTGATTTCGTTCTCGTCGACCTTGACGTCCTTGAGTTCCTTCAGAATCCCTACCTTGGGCATCATGCCGAGCAGCGATTCCAGCGGCCCCAGCTTGCGGATCTGTTTGAGCTGATTGCGGAAGTCCTCGAGCGTGAAATCGTTCTCGATGAGCTTGCGCTGCATCTCCACGGCCTGCTTCTTGTCGATGGCTTCCTCGGCCTTTTCGATAAAGCTGAGGATATCGCCCATGCCGAGGATGCGGTTGGCCGCCCGGTCGGGGTGGAACGGCTCCAGCGCGTCGAGCTTTTCGCCCACGCCCACGAACTTCAAAGGCTGTCCCGTGACGTGGCGGATCGAAATCGCGCCGCCGCCGCGGGCGTCGCCGTCCATCTTGGTCAGGATTACGCCCGTGATGCCCAAACGCTTGTGGAATTCATCGGCCGATTTGACGGCGTCCTGTCCGGTCATGGCGTCGGCCACGAACAGGATCTCCACCGGGTTGAGCTGCTCCTTGAGTTGCTGCAACTCCACCATCAGGTCGTCATCGATGTGCAGGCGGCCGGCCGTGTCCACCAGCAGGACGTCGCGGCCCCGATTGACGCTTTCCCGCCGCGCCGAGCGTGCCAGGTCGAGCGGCGCCGTCTCTCCGGGCGCGCCCTCATAGATCGGAGTACCGGCCTCGCGGGCCACCACCTTCAATTGCTCTCGCGCCGCCGGGCGGTACACGTCCACCGATACCATCATCGGCGTGTGGCCGTTCTTGGAAAGCCAGCGCGCCAGTTTACCCGTCGAGGTCGTCTTGCCCGAGCCCTGCAAGCCCACGATCAGGAACACGCTCGGCGGCTCGTTGGCATACCGCAGCTTGGATTCGTGGCTGCCCAGGATCTTGATCAGCTCTTCGTGAACGATCTTGACTACCTGCTGCGAGGGTGACAGCGCGTTGAGCACTTCCTCGCCCACGGCCTTTTGCCGGATGTTCTCGATCAACTGTTTGACAACTTTGAAGTTGACGTCGGCTTCCAGCAGCGCCATGCGAATTTCGCGCAGGGCGCTCTCCATGTTTTCGGCCGAGAGTTTGCCTTCGCCGCGCAGGTTCTTGAAAACCCGCTGCAGTTTGTCTGATAGGTTGTCGAACATGAAAATAGACCAAACCCGCAAGGGTATCCGTGCGAGGGACCTTGGGGAGTCTTCCTATTATAGCTGCTATTCCGCGGCCGCGGGAGCCGCCGGCGGCGGGATGCGCAGGCTGCTTGCCGCCATCTTCCCGGTGCGGTCCATGCCCAGTTCGTAGAGCACGCGCGTGCCCGGACGAAGGTCTGTGGCCAAGCCTTCCGACAGGCGGGAGACGTGGAAGAAGATGTCCCTCCCACCATCGTCGGGACGCAGGAACCCGAAGCCCTTGGCTTCGAAGTAGGTCACTACGCTTCCGCTCTGTTCGCCGGAGGGAGCTTCGCCCGTGGCGTCTCCGGTGGCGGCAGCCGGAGTCGCCGGCCGGCTGGATTTGTCGCCGACTCCCTGCTTCACCAACTGAAGATCGGCTTCCGACCAATTCGCCGGCGGCTTGGTCTCGGATGGCATCTTGAGGTCCGGATTGCGCTTGCGGGCCTCTTCAAATAACCGTTTCTGGCTTGCGTTCAACGAAAGTATCCTCGAAATCCCGCGCGCTACGCCGTAGCGGGCACGGCAGTCTTCTTCTTGCGGGTGCCCTTCTTCTCGACAGGCGCCGCCCGATCGCTCTTCTTCAAACTGCCCATCACCAACGTGGTGACAAACTTCTTTTCGCCGTGATCGTCGAATTTGATCACGATTCGCTCTTCATTGCTGGACAGGACCTGCCCCAACCCGAACTTCAGATGCTCGACTTGGGCGCCCTGGGAATACGTGTTAGAAGCCATAGATTTCCTAAGGTTTACTCCTCGGATGTAGTGCTGGAGGGATGATGCGGCGGCGTGGTATGGATAGTTTGTGCGGGCAGCTGTACCACAATGATACTAATATCGTAGCAAATCAGGGGCCGTTTGTCGAGCGCGCGGTTCCCATCCTTTCCCATGCTGTTACAATTTGAGAGATGCCCAACGAAATTTACGCCGCATTCGATACCACCGCAGGCAAATTCAAGATCAAGCTTTTCGCCGATAAGGCGCCCCACACCGTGAACAACTTTGTCTCCCTTGCCGATGGTTCCAAAACCGGGAAGCCGTTCTACGACGGCACCGTTTTTCATCGCGTCATTCCGGATTTCATGATCCAGGGCGGCGATCCCGAAGGCACGGGCCGTGGCGGACCCGGCTACAAATTCGCCGACGAGTTCCACCCCACCCTGAAACACACCAAGGCCGGCTTCCTCTCCATGGCCAACGCCGGACCCAATACCAACGGCAGCCAGTTCTTCATTACCGTGGCAGCCACTCCGCACCTGGATAATAAGCACAGCATTTTCGGCGAAGTCGTCGAGGGCTACGACGTGGTCGAAAAGATCTCCAAGGTTCCCCGCGGCGCCCAGGACCGCCCCGTCAAGGAAGTCCGCATCCACTCCGTCACCATCGAGAGGGACTAGTACTTGATCGCTCCCTTACGGTCGCGGCTCGGATGGTCGCTGTTCTCATCCGAGCCGCGACCGGGGTACCCTCTTGGGGTCGGGAGCGGTCTTCACCCCCGGTGCACTCCTTGAAACTGGCGATCTTCGGCGGCACCTTCGATCCCATCCACGAGGGCCATCTCGCCCTCGCGCGCGAGGCCGCCGCACGCTTCCACCTGGACCGCGTGCTCTTCGTGCCCGCCGCCCATCCGCCACACAAGGCGGGCGTCACTCACGCGCCCTACGCCGATCGGGTCCGCATGGCCGAACTCGCCTGCCAGGGCGACGCGCGCTTCGAAGTTTCCCGCATCGAAGAAGACACGGCGCGCAGTTACTCCATCGTAACGATCGAGAAATTGCGCGCCCGTCTGGCGCCCGGCGACCAGTTGTACTTCCTCATCGGCGCCGACGCCTTCGCCGAGATCGGCACCTGGCACCGCTGGCGCGACGTGGCCTCTGGCGTTCGCTTCCTCGTGGCCAGCCGTCCCGGCCACCTCTACCAATCGCCTCCCGGCGTCGAGTTCGATCGCATCGACGATATCGAGGTCCCCATCTCGTCTTCGGAAATCCGCCGCGCCCTGGCATCCCGCCAAAGCCCCGCCGGGCTGGGCGCCGCTGTGCTGAATTATGCCGTCTCCCACGGCCTCTACGGCGCTTGAAATCGTGGCCCTCTGTCACAGCGCCTGTGTCGAGGTGTATCCCCGTTGCTCCATTAAAATCGCCTAATCCACCCCCCTTGCACTGACCGTAACCCTTGAAGTCTAGTAGATGTAAAACGTCTTTTGTGAGGAAACGCCAATTGGCACGCGCCGTGCATGGTAAGTTTCGCGTTATGGCGTTCTCCCGTCCGAACTGCCCGCCCTTTT
>JADGNT010000056.1 GCA_017883345.1 Candidatus Solibacter sp.
CCTAACGGGGCTTCGAACCGCGCACGCACAAGACTGGCACGACGCGAAGAACTCGGCATCAAGGCGCAGACGCGGGTTGAAAATGTAGAAACTCCAGGCGCCGGAGGAATCCGGCGAGGACGAGGTCGGTTTCCACCGCTGGAGCGACGAACGGAGATCCCACGATGATACCCGCGATCGGGAACTGCCGCGACAGATCTTGAAAGAACACGGCATGGGCTCGATCCCCCGAATCGCACGACGCCTCACGATGAGGTGCGGTAGCCAGAACTCAGCGGCCTCCGCGACTGCCTGCCTCTATCAAAGCGGCGAGTTCGTGCGCTTCGCTCCCGGAATCTACGGACTGTTCGATGAGACCTCCCATGCCGGCCAGGATCCTCAGGCGCGCAAACTGCTATTGAACCGGCGCGCTTGCATCGAGTACATCCTGGCGCGATGGGCGGGCGAACCCGCCGGCGGCTACCCGCTATGGACGCCCGAAATGGAGCTGGATTGGTGCGAATGGGCGGAGTCCCGTGGCCATCGGAAGCGACGAAACGCTGCCATTAAGTGAACAGAATTGGGACTAGGGCTGCAATGGCTGTGCGTCCACGATTCCCCGTGCCTTGTCGATGGTCACCAGGCGGTTGGAAGCAACTGCTTTGAAACTCCGACGGATGCCGCTTGGCCAATGCACCTCTACATCGGCGGTTTGCTCGGCGCCGAGGCCAAAGTGCGGGCGCCGGTCGTTCACCGACAGGAAGCCCGCCTGCCCGGTCACCGCCTGGACCTGTTGGCGGCCGCCATAACGGACCAACGCCCGGGCGCCGATCGCGCTCCGGTTGGATTTGGTGGCATTCAGCTTCACCTTGAGCCAGTGGTTGTCCCCTTTGACGTGATTGCGCAGGAGCGAAGGTGGTTCGTTGAGGTTGACGATCAGAATGTCGAGATCGCCATCGTTGTCGAAGTCGCCGAAGGCGCCGCCGCGGCTCGTGTGCGCAGCGCTTACCCCCGGCCCGCCCTCCTCCAATAGCTCTTCGAACGTGCCGTTACCGAGATTGCGAAACAGCACCCGGGGAGTCCGCTGAGGATATGGCGGGAGGAGGGCTATGTGGTTGACTCAGGTAAGCGCTCTGGCATCGGCTGGGTGGGGCGGTCCCCCTGGACCTGGGGCCCCCTCTGGGGACGACGCCCTCGTCCGCCTGCTGGCAGGCCGGCCAAGGGGCCGGCCGCGGGCGAGGCCGCCCGCCCCACATGGCGCCACAGACGCGGGCTACCTGAGTCAAGCACATAGCCCTTTAGCCCGATTAAGCCGGCCGCGGCGACGCACGGTATCAATCTTGCGCCAAAACGCAGCGGGAGTGGTGGTGACTCGACAACGTGCAGCGCCAGCGGTATCAGTGCCCCGGTGACGATCGTCACGCCGAGGATGAAGGAGTTTGCGAAGGCCATACCTAAGGGCGTCAGCGTACGGCCATAAGTGACACCGCCGAGCCCCCAGACGAGACCCCAGCCGTAGGCCACGACCCAGTGCGAGTACGGCAGTCGAGACGCCTGATCTCAGAAGACACCAGGCACCATCGCGGCCCAGACCAGCCGAACGCGGAGCGTATTCCGCAGGGCAAACCGAGGACAGACAGCGAATTTCCGGCAAACTGCGCCGAAAATTCATGTCAGTCCCCGGTTTGCGGCGACGGTCACCGTCAGAAGACTCTGACGCCGGCGATCCAGGCGCCGGCGATCGCGAACTGGTTCGACGGGGTAAAACCCCACTGCACGATGTCGGCCCGCTCGCCGGGGACAAGGCCCTGGCCGCGTCCGGGGACAAGGCCGGCGCGCGCGGGATTGATGGTGGCCATGCGGATGGCGTCGGCCAGCGACAGGCCGGCGAGGCGCATCAGGTTTTCAACGCCGCGGTGCATGTGCAGAGAGCTGCCGGCGAGCCGGTCCGTGCCGGCGAGGACGACGCGGCCGTCTTCGGTGAGATCCACCGGTTGGCCGGCCAGGGAATAGCGGCCGGGCGCGGCGCCGGCCGGAGTGGCGGCGTCGGTGACGAGCACGCTGCGGCCGACGGTCTTGGCGCGGATGGCGGATTTCAGAAAGGCGGCGCCGAGGTGGATGCCATCGGCGATGAAACCGGCCATCAGGCGGTCTTCGGCGAGTTGTTCCCAGATGTAGTTGGGGTGGCGGCGGAGGAGTTGGTGGGCGCCGTTGCCGAGGTGGGTGGAAAGGGTGGCGCCAGAGTCAACGGCGGCGGCGATCTGGCTGGCGGTGGCCTGGGTGTGGCCGATGGAGGCGACCACGCCTTCGGCGGTGATGCGCTCAATGTACCGCGGGGCTTCGGGCCATTCCGGGGAGAGGGTGACGATGCGTATGCGGCCGCGGGCGGCGTCCTGCCAACGGTAGAACTCGTCGAGATCGGGCGGACGGACCCATTGGCGGGGATGGGCGCCGCGCGGGCCGTCCTCGGGAGAGATGTGGGGACCTTCGACGTGGAAGCCGTCCATGGCGTGGCCCTCGGGGATGGACTCCCGGGCGGCCGCGAGATTGCGCAGGCACGCCTGCATGTGGTCACGCGATCCGGTGATCACGGTGGGGTAGAGGCGGGTGACTCCGGTAGCGAACTGGGCGCGGAGAGAGCGGGCGATGTCTTCGTGGGGAGTACGCGGGTGATTGTAATCGACGCCGGCGAAGCCGTTCACCTGGAGATCGATGAAGCCGGGGGCGAGGTAGAGATTCGAGGTTTCGGCGGATGGGGTGACGGAGTGGATCGCATCCTGGAACGCGAGTTGGATGGGGAGGCCGGTGAGCGCGCAGGTGCCGGAACATTGCAGCGGTTCCATGGTTTATACACCAGTTTGGCACATTGGAAGAGGCGTAAGTGTATGGCACAGCGGGGCGAGAAAGTTGTGCAAAACCAGAAAATTCCGCTGGCGCGCGGCACGGGACCGCGCTACAAAAGGAGAGTCCATTTGGCTGCGCAGTGGGGATGGCAAATCTCGGGGGAGGTAGTCGTCCCGGCTGCGCAGTCCTGCTTGGGTATCCCGAACTACCCGCAGCCGCAGACGGCAGCCGCCGTAAGCCCGGACACAAACTTGCCGAATCCGGAAACTTTTTCCGCTGGGGAGGTGTCTACTCCTTTGCAAGGCGGACTTTTTCCTGATACGTTGAGATCAGGCTGAATGTGAGGCTCCCAGTGGGCACGTCCATATTCGATTTGAGCGCCGGACGTACGGCGGAAACGGTGGATGTGGCAGATCTCCACCTGGTAGAATCCTTGCGCGAAGGTTCCGAACGGGCCTACGAGGAGTTGCTGATCCGCTTCCAGCAGCCGGTTTACGCACTGGCTTTGCGCCTGTTGGACGACCAGAGTGAGGCGTACGACGTGGTCCAGGAAGTATTCTTGAAGGTCTTCCGGAACGTGGGCAGCTTCCGCGGTCAAAGCACCCTGAAAACGTGGATCTACCGGATTACGGTGAATGAAGCCCACAACGCGCGCCGCTGGTTTTTCCGGCATCGCCGGGCGGAAGTGGAGCTGGATAAGAATCCGGAAGAGTCGCGCAATTGGAAGGAGATTATTCCAGATCGCAGCCGTTCTCCTTTTGATGCCGCGTTCGACAGCGAACAGCACATCATGATTGAGGCGGCGCTGAAGAGAATCAACCCGATCTTCCGGGAAGCCGTGGCGCTGCGAGACATCTCGGACCTGGCTTACGAGGAAATCGCGGAAATCCTCGGGGTTTCGTTGGGAACAGTGAAATCCCGTATCCTGCGCGGCCGGGAAGCCCTGCGGGAAGAGCTCGTGGGAAGCCTGAAATCGGGTTTGGCCCCGCGACTAGTGGCCAAGACGGCAGAGTGATGCTATGAGCTGTGAATACGTGCAAAAACGGATCTCCCTTGTGCTGGACTGCAACCTGCCAGCCGGTGAGCGGGAGGATGTGTTGGCGCACTTGGACGCGTGCGGCAAGTGCGGCGAGCGATTCGAATCCATGCAGTACATGCGCGCCAGTCTGCGCGACATGGCACGGCCCCGAGTGCCCGCGGCCCTCTCCACTAAACTCCGGGTCATGGCGTCGCATGAATGCGCCCGGCGCATCGCGCGCAAAAATCTCTCTGCCCGCCTGGCGCACTGGGTGACGGCTACCCGCCTGGCCTTCGACAACATGATGCGGCCCTTCGCCGTGCCCGTCACCGGCGGCGTGCTGTCGGCGTTCGTGATTTTCAGCCTGTTGGTCCCCTCGCTCAGTTTCCGGCACAGCCATAGCTATGAACCGCCGTTGGCGGTGGCCGAGAGGGATGTGCAGTGGGGCGATCCGGATGGCAAGCTATTGGGCGCCACCGCCGATCACGCGCGGCTGCTGCCGGGCAGCTCCCTCATCGACGGCAATGAAGTGTCGCTGACCCTGTTAATTGACGACCGCGGGCGCGTGCAGGATTACTATCTCTCCGGGGGCGAACTGACGGATGAAATGAAGAGTCTCATCATGTTTTCGCAATTTGCACCGGCCACGGTCAGCGGCCAACCCGCTTGGGGTCTGAAACAGGTGGTCTTTAGCCGCGGACACCACCTGCGTAGCTAGCGGCCAACCTTGCCGCAAAAGCTCGGGCAACACTTCCTGACAAACGCCAGCGTTTTGGAGCGTATTGCGGTTGCTGTCTGCCCCGCCGGCGAAGACCTGGCGATCGAAATCGGACCCGGTCGCGGCGCGCTCACGGAGAAACTGCTGCGCAGGGCGGCGCGCGTCGTGGCCATCGAAATCGACGCCACCCTGGTGGAACACCTGCGGATCAGGTTCGCCGGCGAGCCGCGTCTGGAAATCGTGCATGCCGACGTCCTGGCCACCGATCTTGCCCAATGGGGGCGCGCGCCCATCGCCGGCAACCTGCCCTACTACATCACGTCGCCCATCCTGGCGAAAGCGGTCCGGCTGGACGTTGCGCGGATCGTGTTCCTGATTCAGAAGGAAGTCGCGGAGCGCCTGATCGCGCAGCCTGGCCACCGCGAGTACGGCTATCTCACTTTGCAGACCGCGCTGTTCGCCGGCACGCGGCTGCTGTTCGAGGTCAAGCCCGGCTCCTTCCGCCCGCCCCCCCAGGTGGATTCGGCCGTGGTGCTGCTGACGCCCCACACGCGTGACCTGGGCGTGGGAGACCGCGAGGGGTTTCTGCGCTTCCTCAGCCAGTGCTTCCGCCAGAAACGCAAGACCCTGCGCAATAATCTCGCCGGGATCTATGGCAAAGAAGCGATCGATCCATGGCCGGAAGCCGGGTTGCGCGCCGAACAGATCGCGCTGGAACAATTCGCGGAGATGTACCAGCGCCTGCCAAAACCGGGGACAGACGGAACGTTTTCCAGTTTTCCCAAACGGGGGACAGACGGAACTGTTTCCAGTGTTTCCAGATCTTTCGAGCGATAGAAAACCGGAAAACGTTCCGTCTGTCCCCGGTTTTAGGCCACTGTTTCGGGGTGCGCTTCCAGGTACCGCTCGCGCGACCGGCGGATGACTTCCCGCGCCTCCCGCGGGCCCTTCCACCCCTTCATCTCAGTGCGCTTGCCTTCCAGCTCTTTGTAGATCGCGAAGAAGTGCTCGATCTCGCGCAGGTTGTGCGCGAACACCTGGTCGATGGTGTGGATCTGGTCGAAGCGCGGATTGTGATTTCGTACTGGTTGGCGGAGTTCTTCGGGATCTCCACGATCATGCGGACAATCTCGGGGCAGTCTTTGCCGGGGTCGATATCGTAAAGGCTCATGCTCCAGCTATCGTAGCAGTGCATGCGCGGTCATCACGATCGCCAATCCCAGACATGCCGCGATCATCTTCATGGTGGTCCACGTTTTCAGGCTTTGCGGGACCGTCATACCGAAGTATTGCGTGACCATCCAGAAGCCCGAATCGCTGACGTGGGAGAATGCCGATCCGCCGGCGCAGAGGGCCAGAATCAACTCGGTGGGCGAGTATCCCGGGATCCCCTTCACCAGCGGCGCCGCGATCCCCGCCGCGGTGATGATGGCCACGGTGGCCGAGCCCTGCGCCAGACGCATGGCCGCGGCGATCAGCCACACCACCAACAGCGGCGAAATCGCGCTGGTCATAAGCAGATTGCCGGCATAGCTGCCCACGCCCGAATCCACAATAATCTGCTTCAGCGCGCCGCCGCCGCCCATGATGCAGATCAGCGTGCCCACCGGCAGCAGCGCTTCGGTCGCCATCTTGGAGGCCTTCTCGCGCGAGAGCCCGCGGCGGATGCCGAAGAAGTAGATCGCCGCCAGCGCGGTCACGGTCAGCGCCGTGTAGGGGTGCCCGACGAATACCGCCACGCTCTTGAACGGCAGATCGCGCAGGCTCGCCAGGGTGGCGCCCAAGGTGAGCATCACCGGAAGCAGCAGCAGCAGAATCACCATGGGGATGGGCGGCGCCGATTCCGTCTCCGGCGCACGCGTCATCGTCTTGGCGATATCGGGCACGGGGATGTAGATGCGCCGCGCGATCCAGGTGCCGTACAGCATGCCGGCGGCCAGCGCCATCGGCAGGGAGAGCGCGGCGCCGTAGAGGATGGTGCTCCCCAGATCGCCACCGAGCAATTGCGTGGCCGCCGCCGGAGCGGGATGCGGGGGCACCAGCGAGTGCGTCATGGTCAAGGCCGCCGCCATCGGCAAGCCATAGAACAAGAGCGACCGCTTGGTCTCGCGCGTCAGGTTCCACACCAGCGGCACCAGGATGATGAAGCCGACCTCGAAGAAGATGGGGAGCCCCACCAGAAACGCCGCCGCCAGCATGGCCCACGCCGCGTGTTCGATGCCGAATTTTTTGAGCAGCCAGTCCGCCAGCGCGCGCCCGCCGCCGGAATATTCCAGAAAGCGGCCGATCATGGCGCCCAGCCCGAGCACCACCGCGATGAATCCCAGGGCGTCGCCGAAGCCCGTCTGGATCGATTTCAGCACCTTATCCGGCGGCATCCCGGAGGCCAACCCCATCGCCATCGCCGAAATCAAGAGGGCGACGAAGGCATGCAACTTCACCACCAGAATCAGGAAAAGCAGCAGGACTAGCGTGGCGGCCGTCAGGCAGATGAGGTAGGTACCGTTGGCGGGCATGAAGCCGCCATTTTACACTGTTACCGCTTGCGGGGCCAAAACTCGCGAAACAGATCTGTCCCCACGTCGAGACCAAGCGTGCCGCCGGAGGTGCGCACGCCCGCTCCAAAGTTGGCCAGCCGGGCCGGCATCCAAATGCGCGACACCTGTCCCGCCGCGAAGGCGCCGGTAATCCGCCCGGCGGCCAGCGTGTGCCCCTGACCGTCGTCGCGCCGCACCCAGAATGTCCCCAACATGACGTGCTTCACGCGCGCCCAAACGCTGCCCTCACCCAACCGCCGGAAGTGCAGATCCTCATGCGTCAATGGGCTGAGGCCCAGCTCGACCGTGGCCTTGACCGCGCGCTGTCCGAAGGAGTTCCCGGCACGCTTGGCGAAGCCGTCGATTCCCCGGCCCCACTCGGTGGGCGAGTTGATCGCCTCGTTAAACAGCGCGCTGAACGCGGTCTTCATCAGCGGCCCTTGCCAGATCAGTTTGTCTCGAAAATCGGCAAGATGGTCGGCATCCTGGGCGCAGGCTGACCCCACCATGAGGGACACCCCGCACATCGCCACAATGAGTTTGCGCATAAGTCTACGGATAATTAAGGCACGCCGAGCGCCGTAGTTACACAACGTACCGCACTGCCGCCAAACCGCTTGCTGACGCGCGCGGCGCTGATCGGAGCCACGACCGGGGTACCCTCTGGGTCGGGAGTGTTGCGTCGTCTATCGGCAAGCGACCCACCTCTTATTGCAGCCGTTCGAATATCCCCGCCGCTCCCTGTCCGCCGCCCACGCACATGGTGACCATTCCATAGCGCGCCTGGCACCGCTCCATCTCGCGCAGAATGGTGGCCGTCAGCTTCGCCCCCGAGCAGCCCAGCGGATGCCCCAGCGCGATGGCCCCGCCATTCACGTTGACAAGATCGGCGTCCAGCCCCGCCTTGCGGATCACCGCGACCGCCTGCACGGCGAACGCCTCGTTCAACTCGATCGCGCCGATATCGTGCAGCTTGAGCCCCGCCATGACCAGCGCTTTCGGAATCGCCACCACCGGCCCGATGCCCATGATCTCCGGCGGCACGCCCGCCGCGGCGTAGCTCACGAAGCGCGCCTTCGGCCGCAGTCCCAATTGCCGCGCCCTGGTTTCCGACATGACCAGCGCCGCCGCCGCCCCGTCGCTGGTCTGCGACGAATTCCCCGCCGTCACCGAGCCTTGCGCGTGGAACACCGGCCGCAGTTTGCCCAGCGCCTCGAGCGACGTGTCCGCCCGCGGCCCTTCATCGCGGTCGAACACCGAGCGCTCCACCGTTCCCGGCGAAACGTTCTCCAGTTCGATGGGCACGATCTCATCGGCGAAGTGGCCGTGGGCCTGCGCGCGCACCGCATTCTGATGACTGCGCAGCGCGAACGCGTCCGCGTCCTCGCGCGACACGCCATACTTGCGGTGCATGCGCTCCGCCGTCAGCCCCATGCTCATATAGACCTCCGGCCAATTCTCCACGAACCAGGGATTCGGCGCCGGCTTGAGTCCCCCGCGCGGGGCCAGCGACATGGATTCGCTGCCGCCCGCGATCACGATATCGGCGGCGCCCGCGCGGATTCGTTCGGCCGCCAGCGCGATCGCCTGCAAGCCCGAACTGCAAAACCGGTTGATGGTCATCGCCGGAACCGAATCCGGCAAGCCGGCGCGCAATGCCGCCTGGCGCGCCATATTCCACCCGGCCTCGCCCTCCGGCATGGCGCATCCCAGGATGACGTCTTCGACATCCTCCTTGGCCGCCGGATAGCGGTCCAGCAGCGCGCGAATCACCATGGCCGCCAGATCGTCCGGCCGCGAATGGCGCAGCGCACCGCGCGGCGACTTGCCCACCGCCGTCCGCAAACAATCGACAATTACCGCTTCGCGCATAGGTGTTCCCCTTAGTTCACACAAGGAAATCGCTCCCTTACGGTCGCGGCTCCGATCGACGCATCCCCGCTCCAATCAGAGCCGCGACCGTAAGGGAGCGATTGCGCCCTCAATTCCTCAGCGCCTTCCCGTTCTTCAGCATGTACTGCATGCGTTCCTGCGTCTTCACATTCCCGCACAGACTCAGAAACGCTTCGCGCTCCAGGTCCAGCAGATACTGCTCCGAGACCTTCTGCGTGCCGGTCAGCCGTCCGCCGCTCAGCACGTATGCCAGCTTCTCCCCGACCACGCAATCGTACTCCGTGATGTATCCGCCCTCGGCCGCCAGCGTCATTCCCATCTTGAGCGTGGCGTAACCCGCCTCGCCTTCCACCGCGATATCCTGCCGCGGTATCCCCGGCGACCAGCCGGCCACACAGCCGAGCGCCGCCGCCTTGGCGTCCGCCGTCAGGCGTTCGCGATTCATGGTCAGCCCGTCGCTGGAGCGCAGGAAACCCAACTCGCGGGCGTGCGCCGCGCTCTCGCTCACCTTGCCGGGCCCGATCAAATCGAACGCGCGTTTGGCGTTGCCCAGGCGCAGCAGCATTTCCTTGCACCCGCCGCCGGCCGGAATCAGCCCCACGCCGGTCTCCACCAGGCCCATGTACGTCTCCGCCGACGCCTGCACGCGGCCCGCGTGCAGCACCACTTCGCAGCCGCCGCCCAGCGCCATGCCGAACGCCGCAGCCACCACCGGCCGCGACGCGTACTTCATCGCCATGCATGCCGCCTGGAAGCGCCGGATGGCGGTGTCGAGAGCGTCCCACTCGCCTGCCTGCGAGGCCACGAGCACCGTCATCAGATTGGCGCCGACGCTGAAGTTCTCGCCGTCGTTGGCCACCACCAGCGCCTCGAACCCGCCGTCCACTTCGTCCAAGGCGCCTGCCACCATCTGTACCATGTCCTCGCCCAGCGCATTCATTTTGCTGTGGAACTCCAGGCAGAGCACGCCGTCTCCCAGGTCCACCAGCGAGGCGCCGGGGTTGGTCTTCACCACGCCGCGCGCGCGCTTGATCGCGCCCAGCACCGTCACGCCCGGACGCTTCTCCAGTTCGGCGTACCCGCCGGCATTCAGGTCGAAGTAGCGCGTCCCCGGTTCGCTCTCGCGGTCCGCATCCTCATAGAAGCTCCGCGCGCCCGATGCCAGCATGCGCTCCACGTTCTCCGGAATGGCGCACTCTTCGCGGCGCATGCGCTCCACCGTCTCCGGCACGCCGAGCGCGTCCCACAGTTCGAAAGGTCCGAGCGTGAACCCGTATCCCCAACGCATGGCGCGATCGATCTCCACGATGCGGTCCGAAACCTCCGGCACCATGCGCGCCGCATAGAGCACGAAGCCGCGAAACAGCTTCCACAGAAACTTCCCGGCGCGGTCGTCGCCCGCCACCAGCGCGCGCAATCGCTGCCCCAGGTCCTCGACTCCGCGCACCGCTTCCACCGCCGGAAACTTCACCTTTTGCGCCAGGCGATACTCCAGCGTTTTGCGGTTAAGCGCCCAGATCTCCTTGTCCGCGCCTTTGCCCACGCGCTTGTAGAATCCCTGCCCGCGCTTTTCCCCCAGCCAGCCGCGATCCATCATCCGCTGCATAATTTCGGGAACGCGATATAGTTCGCGCGCCGGATCGAGCGGCGCCGCCTCATACAAATTGCGCAGCACATGCACCCACACATCGAGGCCGATGATGTCGATCAGCCGGAAGCTGGCGCTCTTGGGCAGCCCGATCAGCGGCCCCGTCAGCGCGTCCACTTCCTCCACCGAGAGATCGCCCGCTTCGGTGAGCAGCCCCACTTTCGCCCCGAAGAAGCAGCCGATGCGATTGCCGATAAAGTTGGGCGTATCCTTGCACCGCACCACGCCCTTGCCGAGGCGCAGATCGCAGAACGACGCCACCCAAGCGAGCACTTCGGGGCGCGTCTCCGCCCCCGCGATCACCTCCGCCAGGTGCAGGTAGCGCGGCGGATTGAAAAAGTGCGTGCCCAGGAAATGCCGCCGGAACTCGCTATCGAAACCCTCGGAGATGCGCGCCAGCGGAATCCCGCTGGTATTCGTCGAGACAATCGACCCCGGCGCGCGCAACGCCGCCACGCGGCGCCACAGCGACCGTTTGATCTCGAGATTCTCCGCCACGGCTTCGACGATCCACTCGCATCGCCCCACGCGGCCCAGATCGTCCTCGAAATTCCCCGGCGCGATCAGCGCTTTGGCGGCGTCGGTGAAAAACGCCACGGGCCTCTGCTTCGCCGCATTTTCGATTCCCCCTAGCGCTGCCGCATTCCGCTTGGGCTGATCTGGCAGCACGATATCCAGCAGGTCCACCGGGAACCCTGCATTGGCGAAGTGGGCCGCGATCCGCGCGCCCATGGTCCCCGCCCCCAAAACCGCAACACGGCGTAATGGCTTCATCACAGCTAGGGTACGCTTGCGGGGCAACCCCGGGCAACAAGCCGGTCCAGGGGGTCCGCCCCACGAGGCTCGGTTCAGCCCTCAGGCTATGATGAAGTCGTGACCGAATCGCGAAGCAGAATCCCCGGCTGGCTGCCGCAAACGCTTGGTTACAGCATCTCCGCCGCCTGCCTCATCTGGGTGCTCCACGGATACCCGCTCAACGAACTCGGGCCCACCCTGCGTGCGCTCGATTACCGGTGGGTCGGGCTCGCCGTGGCTGCCGACCTCGCGGTCTACGTCGTCCACGGCTGGCGCTGGACCACACTGCTGGTCCCCGTGGCGCGCGTCGGCTTCTGGCGCACCGTGCAGGCAATCTACATCGGACTCTTCGCCAATGAAGTGCTCCCGCTGCGCACCGGCGAGATCATTCGCTGCTACCTGCTGGCCCACTGGAACGACCTGCGCCTCTCGCTCACATTCGCCTCCGCCGGCTTGGAGCGCATCATCGACGGCGTCTGGATGCTCGCCGCCTTCTTCGTCACCGCGAGTTTCGTGCATGGCATCCCGCGCGATCTCACCATCCTGGTGCAGGCGCTCGCCCTGCTGCTCGTGATTGGCGCCGGCATCCTGTTCTGGATCGTGATGCACAAGCACCATGCCCACGCCGTGCTCAGCGAAAGCCGCTGGAGCGCCACCCTGCGGCACATCGTGGAAGGACTGCACCTGATGGGCCGCCCGCGCACCCTGGGACTCACCGCCGCCATCAGCCTGCTCTATCTCGCGCTACAGATTCTCTCGGTTTTCGCGTTGATGCGCGCCTATGGCCTGGATCTCTCTTTCTGGGTTGCCGGCGGCGTGCTCACCCTGGTCCGCCTCAGCACGGTGGTGCCGAACGCCCCCGGCAATCTCGGCCTGATCAATCTCGCCTGCGTGATGGCGCTCGGCCTCTTCGAAGTCGAAACAAACGATGCCAAGACGTTCTCCATCATCCTGTTCGTCTCTCTCACCCTGCCGCTTTTGATCGGCGGCGCCGTGGCCACCGCCCTCACCGGTCTGAATATCGGTGAGCTCCGCGACCGCGCCCGTCAGGGCGCGAAGCAGGCAGTCAAGTAGCGACGTCCGAGCTTCGCTCGGATCTGGAGTTTCTACATTTTCAACCCGCGTCTGCGCCTTGATGCCGAGTTCTTCGCGTCGGGCCAGTCTTGTGCGTGCGCGGT
>JADGNT010000639.1 GCA_017883345.1 Candidatus Solibacter sp.
GGCGATCTGGGAGTGGCTGCGGGCCGGGGCCGAGCGCATCGCCAATTCCTGGCGCGAGTGGAGGCTCGGCCCCGTGCGCATCATCAACCACGGTGTGTATGGCGGAGTGGGCGCCTTTCTGGTGGTCGCCATCGCCGGCACGCTGATGGGGCCTGAGCACGCGGGCTTGCTGGTGGTTACGGGCGCGGCGGCCCTTGCCGGAGCGGGACTGTGGGCGCAGTTGGTGGAAGGTTCGCCGCGGCTGCTCCGGCCGTTCGGGTTTTACGGCGGGCTGTTTGCGGTGATGGCCGCCTCGCTGCTGAGTTCCGCCCCCATGCTGGTCATGGCTGCCTATTGTGTGGGCGCCCCCTGGCTGCAATCCATGGGCCGCCTGCGCTGCCTGGTGCAGGGATGCTGCCATGGACGGCCCGCCGGGCCCGACATCGGAATCCGCTATGTAAACGAGCGATCGCGCGTCTGCCGCCTGGCCGATCTGAAGGGCGTGCCGCTGCACCCCACGCCGCTGTACTCCATCCTGTGGAACGTCGCGATCGCGATGGTGATGACCCGGCTTTGGGTGGTGCATGCGCCGCTCGGCCTGATCGTCGGAATGTACCTGATCCTCACCGGGATCGGCCGCTTCAGCGAGGAAGGTTATCGGGGCGAGCCGCAGACGCCGATTCTGGCCGGTCTGCGCCTGTACCAGTGGATCGCGATCGGTACGGTGCTGGGCGGGGCGGTAATCACAGCGCTGGCGCGCAGCGGCCCGGCGCCCGCGGCGTGCTTCAGTTGGCCGGTGCTCGCGATCGCGGCGGGATTTGGTGTGGTCTCGACGCTATTGCTCGGGATGGACGCCCCGGAATCCAACCGCCGCTTCGCGCGGCTGACGTAGAGTGGTTTACAGTAAGAGGAGCATCAAATCAGCAGGCCAGAGGGGAAGTTTCTTTGCGTCATCTCAGTGCGATTGTCATCAGCTTGGTCTGCGCCGCGGGCGCGCACGCTCAGGGCAACTACGAAGTACAGGTCTACGGCTCGGACCTCATTCCCAAGGGAGTCACCATGGTGGAACTGCACACCAACTTCACGGTCAGCGGCACCAAGGGTGTCGTGGATGGCGTGCTGCCCACCAATCACGCTTTGCACGAGACGCTCGAAATCACCCACGGGTGGAACGAGTGGTTGGAGACGGGGCTCTATGAGTTCACCAGCCTTCAGTCCGACGGCAGTTGGCAGTGGGTGGGCAGCCACATCCGCCCGCGGATCGCGGTGCCGGAGAGCTATAAATGGCCGGTCGGGCTGAGCCTGTCCTGCGAGATTGGGTATCAGCGCGCGGTGTTCTCGCCCGATACCTGGACGGTGGAGCTGCGCCCCATCGTCGACAAAAAGATCGGCAAGTTCTACGCGGTGTTGAATCCCACCTTGGACCGCTCGTTCCACGGTCCGGGGAAGAGCCTGGGATTCGAGTTTTCGCCCAACGTGAAGTTCAGCTATGACGTGACGAAAAAGGTGGCGTTCGGCCTGGAGTATTACGGCTCCTACGGCCCGGTCACCGGCTGGGACCCGGTGCGCGATCAGCAGCAACAGTTCCTACCCGCGGTCGATATCGATTTCGGGAAGAACTGGGAATTCAATTTCGGCGTCGGGGTCGGCGTGACGCAGGCGACGGATCATTTGCTGGTAAAGGCGATTGTGGGGTACCGGTTCAACAATAAGAAAGACTAAGAAATGGCCACAGATGAACACGGATAAACACAGATAGGAATTTTGTGTTATCTGTGTTCATCGGCGTTCATCGGCGGCTGAATCGTCTTCTTCCGGGCGTCGACCCAGGCGGGGAAGACTTCGGGGTTTTCCAGCCAGACCAACATCCACTGCGCCATCTCTTCCTTTTGGGTTCGTTTCTCGGGCGTGCTGCGCGGGGTGACGGCCATCCATTTTGCGCGATCCTTGGCGGCGATCGCCTGGCGGCGGCAGTAGCGCGCGCGGTCGCGGTCGCCGGCCCCGAGAGCCTCGCGATAAACCTGGAGCATTTCGAGCAGCGATTGCTCCAACTCTTCGAAGGTGTGCTGGCGAATGCCGGAGTAAGGCTGGTCGAAGGGTAGGCCGGTAGCGCGCAACAGGTCTCGCAGGTAGCTTTCCGACACTGGGGCGAGGCGTTGCAACAGGTCGTGCCAGACGGCTTCGGTAATGGCGGCGGGCTGGTTGGCGGCGAGGTAGTCGCCCAGTTGCTGTTTGACGGATTTATTTGCCGAGGGCACGGTGGTAGCGCTCCACCGCGCTTTCGTGCGCGGCGATGTTGGAAGAGAATTCGTGGCCCCCGGAGCCATCGGCGCGGGCCACGAAGTAGAGCGAATCGCTATCCGAGGGGGTGAGCACGGCGCGCATGGAAGCGAGGCCGGGGTTGGCGATCGCCCCCGGCGGCAGGCCGGCGTGGCGGTAGGTGTTGTAGGGATGGTCGCTATCCAGATCGCTGCGATGGATGACGCCGTTGTAACGCTGCTGGAGCAGGGCGGCGTAGATGGTGGTGGGGTCGCAATCGAGCTTCATGCCGATGCGCAGGCGGTTTTCGAAGACGGCGGCGATGCGCGGGCGCTCATCGGCCAGTTTTCCCTCCTTTTCCACCAGCGATGCCAGGGTCACGGTGCGGTGCACGCCGGCCGTGGTGTGCAGGCTGCGCCAGGCGTCGCGGAACTTGCCGGTCATGAGGCGGCACAGGCGATCGGGGGTGGTGTGGCGGCTAAGCTTGTAGGTGTCGGGGAAGAGGTAGCCTTCGAGCGTGGGGGCCTGCGGGTCGAGATCGCGGATCAGCGCGGGGTCGCGGGCAGCTACCAGGAATTTGGGGCTGGGGAAAAGGCCGAGTTGCTCGGCGGCGGCGGCGATGTCGAACAGGTTGCGGCCCTCGGGGACGACGAGTTCGTAGAAGAAGATATCGCCACGGGCGATACGGCGCACCACTTCCATGGGGCTGGCGGCGCGGTCGAAGCGGTATTCGCCGGCCTGGAGGACGCGTGTCCGGCTGGCGACGCGGGCCAGCAGGAAATCCCAGCGGGAGCGTACCACGCCGGCCTTCACCAGGGCGTCGGCGATACCGCCGGTGCCGGTGCCGTGTGGAAATTCGACGAAGGTTTCGCCGCGGAAATCCCGATACGGCTGCTCCAGCCGGTAGACGGCGAAGCCCCCGGCGGCGAGACCCACGAGGACCAGGAAGCCGAGCCGGCGCAGGAACCTCATAGCGAGGCTCTTAGCGAATCCAGGTAACTCTGCAAGAGGATGACGGCGGAGAGGCGGTCCACCGCGGCGGCGCGCTTTTCGATGCTGATGCCGCTGGAGCGCAGGACGCGGCCGGCCTCGACCGAGGTGAGGCGTTCGTCCCAGAGTTTGACGGGCAGGTGGGTGCGTTTTTCCAGCGATGCGGCGAACTCGCGGACCCAAACCGACTGCCGGCCCTCCGTGCCGCGCATATTGATGGGGTTGCCGAGCAGGATCATGCCGACTTCGCGATCGCGGATGAGCTGTTCCAGGACGTCGAGGTCGGTGCGGATGCGGGTGCGGACCAGGTTGGGGAGGCCCTGCGCGGTGATGCCCAGGGGATCGCTGATGGCCAGCCCGATGCGGCGCTTGCCCAGGTCGAGCGCGAGAATGCGGGTGAAGGCAGGGGTCAAGTAATTTCATTATAGACGTGTGCGTGCTACAGTCGAGACAAAGGTCGTCCATCGCGCCGTGGCCGTCGTAACGCAGCCTTCATCCAGCACCGCCAGCGCCGCTCGGGAGGCGCGTCACATCGCTTTGCCGATTCTGGCGCTGGGGGTGGTGATTGCCATCCT
>JADGNT010000640.1 GCA_017883345.1 Candidatus Solibacter sp.
GGAGGTCGCCAGCCCCGAGGATTGCGCGCGCCTCTCCGCCCTGATCGCCGCCCGGCTTGAGGATTTGGCGCAAACCATCCGCCTCCGGCAGCAGGGGGACGTGGCTTCCGCCCTCCAGCGCACCGATCGCGGCAAGGAGGCCACGGACCAGATCCGTCAGTTGGCGGCGCACGTCATCGCTCACGAGGACAAGCGGTTTCACGAGCACACCGCCGCCGCCCAGCGTCACGGCTACCAGACGCGCATGCTGGTCCTGCTCGGCTCTCTGTTCCTCTTCGGCCTGCTCTGGTTCGCCACCCGGCGCATCAATCGCCTGGTGCGTTCCCAGGACCAACTGATCTCCGATCTCGAAGGGACGCGCGAGCGCGAGGCTCGGGGAAGCGCCGCCCTGGCCACTACGCTGCGCAGCATCGGCGACGCCGTGATTGCCACCGACACACAGGGCCGCATTCACTTCATGAACCCCATCGCGGAAGCGCTCACCGGCTGGACCAACGCTGCCGCCGAAGGCCGCCCGCTGCTGGAAGTGTTCCGCGTCGAAGATGAACTCTCGCGCCAGCCCGCGCCGGACCTCACGGCCCAGGTGCTGCGCGACGGCGTGGTAGTCGGACTGGCCAATCACTCCACCCTGATCGCCAGGGACGGCCTCCCGATTCCGATCGACGATAGCGCCGCGCCCATCCACGACGAGCAGGGGAACATTACCGGCGTCGTCCTGGTGTTCCGCGACGTCACGCTGCGGCGGCAAGCGCAGCGCTACTTGGAGGAATCGGAAAGCCGCTACCGCCTTCTGTTCGAGTCCAACCCGCAACCGATGTGGGTCTTCGACCGCTCGTCGCTGGCCTTCCTGGCCGTCAACCAGGCGGCCATCGCACGATACGGCTACACGCGCGAGGAATTCCTGAGTATGACGTTGCGCGACATCCGGCCTCCGGAAGATATACCCGCTTTCCTCGAACACGCCCGGGCTTCCACGGCCACCCCACACACCGACGGCCCCTGGCGGCACCGCAAGAAAGATGGCGCCATCCTCTTCGTCGAAATTTCCGCCCACCCCATCGAGTTTGGCCATGCCGCCGCTACCCTGGTGATGGCTACCGACATCACCGAACGCAAACGCCTCGAGGAGGAACTCCGGCAATCGCAAAAACTGGAGGCGGTGGGACAACTGGCCGGCGGCATCGCCCATGACTTCAACAACCTGCTGACCGTGATCGAAGGCTACGCCGAAATGATTCGCGACCACCAGGCGCCCGAGGATGCGAACCGCGAGTCGCTGGAAGAGATTCTGGTGGCCGCGCGGCGCGCCGCTGCGCTCACCCGCCAGTTGCTGGCCTTCAGCCGCCGCCAGATCTTGCAGCCCATCCGCCTCAACCTGAACGCCAATGTCACCAGTACCCATCACATGCTTTCCCGCCTGCTGGGTGAGAACATCCGGATCCAGACGACGCTTGCCTCCGGCCTGTGGGACGTTTTCGCCGACCCCGGGCAGATGGACCAGATCGTGCTGAATCTCGCCGTCAATGCGCGCGATGCGATGGAGCGCGGCGGCGTCTTGACCATCGAGACCGCCAACCTCGAACGCGGCGCCTCGCTCACCCTGGACCTGGCTGACGGAGAGTACGTCCGCCTCTCCGTCGGCGACACCGGTCAAGGCATGGACGAGGAGACCAGGCGCCATATCTTCGAGCCCTTCTTCACCACCAAGGAAGTCGGCCGCGGCACCGGCCTGGGACTCTCCACCGTTTACGGCATCGTCAAGCAGAGCGGAGGACACATCCGGCTATCCAGCGAACCCGGCAAAGGCAGCTCGTTTTCCATCTACCTGCCCCGCGCGGACGACGATACGCTGCCGGCCGTCAAGGGAGCCTCCGGCTCGCCGCCGGCGCAGCGCGTCGGCGAAACCATCCTTGTAGTGGAGGACGATGAGACCGTCCGTCATCTGGTGATGGCGATGCTGAAAAGCAGCGGCTATCAAGTGATTGCCCCCGCCACGCCACATGAGGCGCTACGCATCTGCGGCGAATTCTCCACCCCGTTGGACCTGCTGCTGACCGACATGGTATTACCGGAAACCGATGGCGCCGAGGTCGCCGAAAAGGCCGTCGCCTCGCGCCCGAATCTGCGAGTGCTCTTCATGTCCGGCTACACCGAGCACCCGGTCCTGCGCCTCCCCGGATTCGACCGCGGCGCCCCCTTCATCCAAAAACCCTTCACCAAGGCGGCGCTGACGGCGAAAGTGCGCGAAGTGCTGCAAGCGAAATAACCAACCCGCTACTGTCGGATGCTGTGAAAAACTGGTTGGCAGGCGGGGTACCCTCTGGGTCCGCCTGCCCCCCTATGTCCTGCCGCCGCACCGTAGCGTAGCCTTTTAGGCTGCCATGCCCCCAGTCGTGGGGGCATTCTTCCGTTTGCGGCTTGCCACAATGTGGGACAGACGGGGTACCCTCTGGGTCCGTCTGTCAACACTTATCGCCCTTCAAACCAATGCACCGGCGCCATGGTAATCCACGGCACGTATGTGATCAACAAAACGCCCGCCAGCAGGATCAGGTAGAACGGCAGCGTGGCCCGGTAGACGCTGGCCATTGGGCGTTGAAAACGATAGGCGGACAAACAAAGGTTCATCCCCACCGGCGGCGTCAGGTATCCCAGCTCAAGGTTCGACAAAAAGATGATGCCAAGCTGAACGGGCTCGATGCCAAACGCAGCGGCGATCGGCGTGATCAGCGGCACCACCACAATAATCGCCGAGAAAACATCCATGAACGATCCTTTGAGCAGCAGAACGAAATTGAGGAGCAGCAGGAATACGTACTTGGAATGGATATGTGTCTGGGTCCAGGCGATGAGCAATCCGGGCAACTGCGCGTCCACCAGGTAATTGGTAAATCCCACCGCGACGCCGACAATCAGCAGCACGCCGCCGATCACGATAACGCATTCCTTCGCCACTTCGCTGTAGTCCCGGCGCATCGACAGACTTTTATACACCAGGCACTCTACCGCCAATGCGTACACCACCGTGACGGCCCCGGCTTCCACCAGCGTGCCGAAGCCGCCGAACAATCCGACCAGCACGATCACGGGAACCGCCAGCTCCCACTTCGCGGCCCACACGGCGCCGAGCGCCTCGCCCCCGGAAAACCTGGTGCGTTCGGCGCGATGCTTGCCGCCCTGGTATACGCCCCACGCCGATACCAGACTGACCATCAGCAATCCGGGAAGAAAGCCGCCCACGAACAATTGATCGATCGGCGTGCGCGCGTAGATGCCGTAGAGGATGACCGGCAGGCTTGGCGGAAACAGGAGACCTAGCGATCCGGAAGCGTTGATCAGGCCGATCGAGAAGTTCTCGGGATAACGGGCCTTCACCAGCATCGGCAAAAGCAGACCGCCCATGGCCAGGATCGTCACGCCCGAGCCCGCCCAAGTGAAAATGGCGCAGACCACGGCAGTCGTGATCGCCAGCCCGCCCGGCAGCCACCCCAGCAGCGCCTGATAGACGCGAAGCAGGCGGTGATTGGCGCCGCCCTCCACCAGCAAGTACCCGGCAAAGGTGAACAGCGGGATCGAGGGCAAAACCGGCGAGGCCACCAGGCGATAGGTCTCGACGGGCACTGCCGCCACCGGCACGCCCGCGTTCCAGAACAGCATCAGCGCGATGCCACCCAGCGTGGCGAAGATCGGCAGACCCAGCAGCGCCGCGGCCAGGATCACCCCGACTCCCGCGGCGAGCATCGCCGCGCTATGCGGTGCCGGCAAGAACCCGAACACGCACGGGAC
>JADGNT010000641.1 GCA_017883345.1 Candidatus Solibacter sp.
GGCCGGAGAAGATCCGTGGACCGGCAAGTGGATGAGCGTAGCGGGTTTCGCGGTGGCCGGGCTTTCGTGGCTAATGGGTGTGCCGCGGATGTGTTCGCTAGCTAAGAGCTACGGCAGGAATGAGGTTCGGCTGGACGGCTCGCGGTTCGCGCTCCACACGCCGGCTGGGCATGACCTTGAGCTCGCGTTCTGCGACGTCCGGCAAGTAAGCTAGAACGCCGGACTCCGCTCGCGCCCTGGACCCCGCTCCGTCGAGGGCAAGTCCGTCTCCCGCTTCAACGCCCTGAAGCACGGCATCGCCGCCGCCTCCATCGTCATCCCCGGCGAAGATCCCGCCGATTACGACGCCCTCGCCGGCGCCTACCACCGCGATTTCCGCCCCGCAACCCCCTCCGAAGAATTCCACGTCGAAACCATGCTCCGCGCCGCCTGGCAGAAGCGCCGCGTCGGGCTCGTCGAGGCCGACCTCTACCGCACCGTCCTCGCCGAATCTGGCGGCGCGTCGCTCGCCGCCGCACTGCTCGCCGATTCCCCCGCCGCCAAACTCCTCGCCCGCGTGCAGCGCCAGATCGCCGCCTTCGAACGCGCCTGGTACCGCGCCAACGCCGAACTGCGCCGTGGCCGCCGTCAGACCGAAAGCGACTTCGGGAACTACCTCGACACCCTCACTGCCAAGCCCGCTCCCGCCGAATTGGCTTCGTTCCCGCCAACCTCGCATTCCCCCAATACCGAACCCCCAACCGCCCGCACTGCCCCCAAGGACTGGCCCCCGGTTGACGAAAAAACCGGCCGCCCCCTCTACTTCGTCGGTTGACAGCCGTCGGCAGGCACGCGCGCCGCATCATAGAATGTATCCAGGTCTTGCGAATGCCATCACCTATCACGCCGGCCCCGCGGCCCGGATTGCTGCGGCAAATCGGGTTCTTCAGTGCCACTGCCCTGGTCATCTCCAATATGGTCGGCATCGGAATCTTCGCCACCACGGGCTTCATGGCGGGCGATCTGGGCAGCGCGCGATTGATACTGGCCTGCTGGACCGTGGGAGCGCTGTTCGCGCTGGCGGGCGCGGTGAGCTATTCCGAACTCGGCATCAATTTTCCCAGTTCGGGCGGCGAGTATGTGTATCTGACCCACGCCTACGGGCCGGAGTGGGGATTCATGACGGGGTGGGTCTCGTTTTTCGCCGGCTTCTCCGCGCCCATTGCCGCCGCCGCGCTGGCCTTCGCCGACTACCTCGGGTATTTTTTCCCCGCCCTGAAGCAGGCCAACGCGACGTGGGTGATCGGCAGCGGCGCATTTACGCTCCGCCTGGGCGCGGGCCAGATGACGGCGTCGGCGCTGATCGCGGCGTTCACGGCGCTGAACTGCCTGGGGGTCGGCCGTACCGCCAAGGTGCAGAACGTGCTCACCTCGACGAAGCTCGTGGTGATCGCCGGATTCGTCATCCTCGGGTTCGCCGTGGGCACGGGCGATTGGCGGCACTTTTCCGAGCATGCCGTGCGCACCTCTACGGTGGGACTGCCGACCCAGTTCATGATCAGCCTGCTGTGGGTGATGGTGGGGTATAGCGGCTGGAACGCCGCCACCTACGTCGCCGAGGAAGTGCGCCGGCCGGAACGCACGCTGCCCGCCGCGATCGCGGCCGGAAGCCTGATTGTGGCGGTGCTGTATCTGGGGCTCAACATGATCTTCATCTACGCCACGCCGCTGGAGAATCTGAAGGGTGTGATCGCGGTGGGAACGCTCTCGGCATCCAACCTGTTCGGCCCCCGGGTGGCGGGCGTGTTCTCCGCGCTGATGGCGATCTCGATCGTTTCCACGGTGAATGCCATGGTGACGATCGGCCCGCGCGTGTACTACGCCATGGCCAAGAACAAGGCGTTCTTCAGGGGCGCGGCCAAGGTGGACCCGCGCTGGCACACCCCGGTCAACGCCATTCTCAGCCAGGGGCTTTGCGCCATGGTGATGACCGTGACGCCGTTCCCGGAACTGGTGGTCTATATCGGGTTCAGCCTGACGCTGTTCACGGTGCTCTCGGTGGCGTCGGTTTTTGTGTTTCGCCGGCGGCGCGCGGGATGGCAGCGGCTGAGGGCGCTCGAATTCGCCTGGCCATTGATTCCCGCTTCGTATATTCTGGTGGGGACCTGCATGATGGTTTACGGCGTGATCTGGCAGCCGCGCGCGTCGCTGACCGCGCTGGCCACGGTCGGCGTGGGAGCGTTGGTGTACCGGTATGGGGTGCGTGTTCCCGCCACCCATCAGAGCCGCGACCGTTAGAACGGGAGAAAGAAATAAATGGCCGCCGATGAACGCCGATAAACGCCGATGAATACAAGATGCTTATCGGCGTTTATCGGCGTTCATCGGCGGCCCAAAGTGATTTTTTCACAGCTTCTTTAGTGAGCGGTCACGGAAGAGGGCATTCATGTTTTCGAGACGAGATTTCGGCGGGATCGCGCCTGCCGCGGTTCGGCTGGCGGCGGGCGACGATAAGGATACCCTCGCGTGATCGCGGCTCAAGCGCCCACGCGCGTACGTTATTGGGTGATCGTATTCGCCGTCGCCCTGGCCGTGGTCACCTACATTGACCGCGTTTCCATCTCTTTTGCCGCGCCGTTCATCTCCCGGGATCTGGGCCTCGATTCGCGCCAGATGGGCGCGGTTTTCACGGCATTCGGCTGGGCCTACGCCCTGTTCGAAATCCCCGGCGGGTATCTGGGCGATCGCCTGGGGCCGCGCAGCGTGCTCATGCGGATTGTGCTCTGGTGGTCGTTCTTCACGGCCGCCACGGGTTGGGCCTGGAACTTCACCTCACTGACGGTAACGCGGTTTCTCTTTGGGGCGGGCGAAGCGGGCTGCTTTCCGAACCTGACCAAGACGTTCACCACCTGGCTGCCCGAAAACGAACGGGTGCGGGCGCAAGGCATCATGTGGCTCAGCGCGCGCTGGGGCGGGGCGTTTACGCCGCTATTGGTGGCGCAGGTGATGAATCGCGTGGGATGGCGCCATTCCTTCGAAATCTTCGGCGTACTGGGCGTGGTGTGGGCCGTGATGTTCTACCGCTGGTATCGCAACAACCCACTGGAGAATCCGCGGCTCAATGCGGCGGAGCGGGACCTGGTGCGCGAATCGTCGGTCAACGCGCGCCCGCACGGCGACGTCCCCTGGGCCAGGTTTTTTGCCTCGCGGCAGGTGTGGATGATCTGCCTGCAATACTTCTGCCTTTCCTACGGCTGGTATTTCTACATCACCTGGCTGCCCACCTACCTGGGGCAGGCGCGCCATCTGAATGTGCAGTCGGTGGCCTTCTTCAGCATTGCGCCGCTGTTCATGGGCGGGCTCGGGAACCCGGCCAGCGTCTGGCTTGCCAACCGGTTCGCGCCCTGGGTGGGCAGCATGGCGCAGACCCGGCGGATCATGGCCTACATCGGGTTTACCGGCGCGAGTATGTTTCTGCTGCTCTCCACCCGGATGAACGATCCGCTGATGGCGATGCTGGCCATCGGGATGGCCAGTTTCTCCAACGATCTGGTGATGCCCGGCTCCTGGGCCGCCTGCATGGACGTCGGCGGCACACACGCGGGCTCGCTTTCCGGCATGATGAACATGGCCGGCAACGTCGGCGGGGCGATGTCGCCACTGGCTATCGGCTACATCCTTTACTGGACGCATAACAACTGGAACCTGACCTTCTATGTATCGGCGGCCATCTATCTGATGGGCATCGTGTGCTGGCGGTTTTTGGACCCGGTAACGCCGCTGGAAGAATAGAAGCGC
>JADGNT010000642.1 GCA_017883345.1 Candidatus Solibacter sp.
CAGTATGCCAGGAACGCCGGAGGTGGTCCACTTCACTTAAACTGGATCCTTCGCAGGCCGCCGTCCCGACAATCGTACGACAGAAGACAGGGGGATTGCCGGATGCGGTTTGTGAAATTGGCCGGGAAGGTACGGTTAGCGGCCGGCGAGCAGGCGCTGGCACTGTTCGGTGCGGCTGGAGATCTGCGCCAGGGCGATGAGCAATTCCGCGGGCGCGTTGCCGGAGGAAAGCTCCGCTGGCGCGACGCCGAGTACCACGGCCAGCAGGGTTTCCGCGCGGCGTGCGGAGGCCAGCAGGTCTTCGCTGGCGGACTGCCAGGCGGCAGGGTCGGGGCGGGTCTCATGCTCCGCCACGCCGGCGCCCATGCCGGTCAGGACGGGTTTCACGGTGTTGGCGACGCGCCCGGCGTCTTTGGCAAAGGCCGCCAGATGTTCCCGGCCCAGTTTGCGGAGGGTGCGCCGGTCTTCGGCGGTCATTTCATTTTCGGCCGCGGCGGAAAACTGCTGGGCCAGACGGCGCAGCGCGTAAGCGCGCGTCATCGCCGAATCGGTCCAATCCAGGACGGCAGAGCTGAAGCGCTCGAACTGCGGCCGGCCACCGAGGCGTTCTTCAATTCGCGCCGCGTATGTTGATTTTTCGGGGCCGGCCGCATCACGAGTTGCCGGTTCCGATTGAACCGGCACTGCGCTTGCGGGGAAAGCGGGGTCGTCGAACCGCACCACCACGTGGGGCAGGCGGTCTAGCAGACCATGAATCTGTTGTTGCCGTTGGGGCGGAATCCCGGTGCCGGAAACCAGCACCTGCCGGCCTTCCCGGCTGATTTCAACGGTATCCTCCAAGTCCGCGCCCAACTGATGGAGCGCGCAGACGACCTGCAATTCTTCGGAGAACGCCGGGGACTCGGCGGTTTCCACGGGTACGTCGATAGGACCCGGCGGCACACCAGGTTGGCGTGGCATGCCGCCGGTGGTTCCAGCTACGGCGCTTGCGGGATTTGTTTGCTGGTCGACCAATTCCGTCATTTCCACCCAGTCGCGATTGCGGAACTCGAAGCGCCCTTCGAGAGGCTCCAGGTCGGTGGTGCGGAGCTTGAGCGTGGCGCTCACCAGTTCGCTATCTTCTGTAGTGGTCTTTATGTCGTAAGAATTCGGTTGGGTCGCGATGGCGTCCTGGAAGTGCGGAAGCTGCTCGCGCCACGCGGCGTACGATTTCGCGCTCAGCGGATCGTTCCAATCGTAGTGGGCGGCGTCGAACAGGCGCGCGATTTCGGTTTCCCGCGCCGGCGGCTTGTAGGCCACGCCGACGACGCGCGTCATCTGGCCGGTGCGCGTGGTAATGCGCAGGCGCTTGATGGCGGCGGGACGCGATTGAGAGGCCCGGACGGCCTTCTGCAGCAGGGCGGCCGCTTCCACTTTGGGAGTTTCGCGAAGCTGTTGAACCAGCACGAAGCAGAGCGCTAGCACGGCGGCGCCGGAGAGCGCCCAGCGCAGCCCCCCATTCTGAAGAAGCGGCGAGAAGAAGCTTGGCACTTTGACAAACATGCGGACCAACAGGGATTGCGCGGCCTGTTCGGCGCCCAATTCGGCGCCCAATCCAGAATGGGCGCGTTCGAAATCCAGGCTGCGCCACGGCTCCGGCGGGGGCGGCAGGCTGGGGGCGAGCACATTCTTGCGATAGCGCACGCATTCGCCAATCGCGCCTTCGAGTTCTTCCACCTGGGCGCGGCACTGCCAGCAGGCTTCCAGATGGGTGCGGATCTGGCGCGCCTTGCGCCCGGGCAGTTCGCCATCCAGGTAGCGCAACAGCAGACCGTCTTCGGGGTGGCGCAAGTCGAGATTACTCATCGCGCACCTTCTTGAGCCGCACCATGGCGCGGCGCAGGAATTCCCCCACGGCGCTGGCGCTGATTCCGAGCGTAACGCCGATCTCCGGATACCGCAAACCTTCCATGCGCAGAAACAGGCAACGCCGCTGTTGCTCGCTCAGGCCTTCCACCGCGGCATGAAAGCGCGTCATGCGTTCGCGTTCCAACAGTTCGCTCTCGGGCGTCCCGGCCTGCGTGGTGGAGTGGCTGCCCACTTCGGGGTCGAAGGGCTCCTCGGAATACTGCCGGGCACGGATCTTGAGGCCGAGATTGTGCGCCACGCGGAAAATCCACGCACGGGGGTTCTGAATCTCTTCCCCTTTGCGCTCGGTGGCATACAGGCGCAGAAAAACTTCCTGCGTGGCTTCCTGTGCCTGCGGCGGATACAAACCCAGGGTGAGCAGATACCGGTAAACGTCGTCCCGCGCCTCTTCGAACAGACGGGAGACCCGATCCTGCAAACCGGTTTGTTCCTGGCGTATCAAACCCACGAATTGTTCGTCGGACGCGAATGACGACATTCCCTCATCACCAAAGACCCCGGGGGAGAATTTCCAACTACACCATTTTTAAAAACATTTTAAGAAAATTTTGGCGCAGTTGGATTTAGTGTAGTTGGATTGGCGGCGGAAAGGTCTTTGGATTGAACAAAGCCCAATCTCATGCCGGAACCGACCGTATGCATTTCCATAGTGACCTTCAATAGCAGCCGGTATATCCGCCGCTGTTTGAACGCCGTGCTGGCGCAGCGCGGCATCCGGGCGACCGTCGTGGTGGTGGATAATGACTCCGCCGACGGTACCGGGGCGATCCTGAAAGAATTCGGCAGCCGCATACAGGCGATCTGGAACCGGAGCAATCTGGGATTTGCCGAGGCGCAGAATCAGGGGATCCGGTCCAGCCGGGCGGAATGGGTGTTGACGCTCAATCCGGATCTGCTGATGGAAGAAGATTTCGTGCGCCGCCTGGTGGATGCGGGGGAACTGGACGGCGGGGCCGGCGCGGTCTGCGGGAAACTGCTCTCCATCGGCCACGGGTTCCAGCCGTTGGCGGAGCGGCGAATCGATTCCACCGGCCTGTTTTTCACTCCGGCGATGCGCCACTTCGACCGCGGATCGCGTGAACTCGACGATGGGGCTTACGACCGTGCGGAGTATGTCTTCGGCGCCTGCGCGGCGGCGGCGCTGTACCGGCGGCAGATGATTGACGACGTCTCGATTGGCGGAGACTTCTTCGACCCGGATTTCTTCGCCTACCGGGAAGATGCCGACGTGGCCTGGCGGGCGCAACTGCTCGGCTGGCGATGTATTTACACACCGGCGGCGGTGGGCTGGCACGTGCGCAGCGTGGTGCCCGGGGCGCGGCGGTCGATCCCCCCGTCGATCAATATGCACTCCGTGAAGAATCGTTTCCTGATGCGCATCAAGAATGCGACGCCCGGGCTCTACCGGCACTGCTGGTTGCCCATGACGGTGCGCGACCTGGTGGTGGTGGCCGGATGTCTCATCATGGAGCCGCGGTCGCTGCCGGCATTCTGGCGGGTGGCGAAGTGTTGGCCGGCGACCTGGGAGCGGCGGCGCGAGATCATGCACCGGCGCCGGGTGAGTGACGAGGAGCTGATGCGGTGGTTCCGGTTTGAGCTGGCGGGCGAACCGCTGACCGGCGAAGCGGTGCCCGAAACCGCCCCAAGAATGCTGGCGCCGGACGCGGCCTGAGTTCCGCCTCGCGGTTCACCACGGAGGGGTACAACGCTAGCGGGAGTTTACAAGATAAAGGGTAGGTCTCCGTGACTGGCCTCCCCGGCCCACGATTTACAGGGTGCCCCATCCTTCTGAAGAATAAGGATTTAGCTCAAACGGCCCGCGGGGCAGGCTGCGGTTCTCATTTCCTGCAAACCGT
>JADGNT010000643.1 GCA_017883345.1 Candidatus Solibacter sp.
ATACCCAGAGGCGGCGAAAAAGTCCAGTGAAAAAATGCTCGGGCTTGCTCGGGCTGTGCCAAAGATCGCTTTGCACTACAAAGTAAGCGGCATTGGGCGAAAGCGCCTGCCCCACCTCTGTGGTGGCGCAGGCGCTTTCGCCTGCGAACCTCTTCCACTGTATTCAGGATGGCACACCGGGTGTGGGAAAAAGGTGTCCTGAGGTTGTCAATGGCTTGTAAATACTTGATAAATAGCGGTGTTGCTGGAGTGAAGAGTTTTTGATGTAGGAGTGACTGCCAACTGACAGTTTTGCTGTCGGTTGTGGCGTGACCGACCAGACCACGGGCGATTTTCGGCGGCGTGCCGGGCAGGAGAAGGTTTGCTAGCGGCTTGGCCATGATACCCGCTGCTTCAGTGCGCCTTCTTTGCAACGCGCCGCTTCTCACGTTGGCGCTTCGCTTTGGCTTCTTCCGGCAGGATCGCATCCTTGTGGTATCCCGTAGAAGCGACCCGCTCCGATTTGTCAGAGTCTGACAAAAGTCACTTCCTAAATAATTGATTCTAAAAGCGTGCACGCTTCAAAAGCTGTCAGCGTCTGACAAATTCACTCGTAGCGCAGCGCCTCCAGCGGATTCACCCGCGACGCCCGGCGCGCCGGCAGGTACCCCGCCGCAATCGCCGTCACCGTCAACGCCAGCAGCGCGGCGGCCACCACTATCACGTCGCCCGCCTTCACGCCGAACAACTGCGTCTCGGTATATCGCGCCAACAGCAGTGCCGCCGGAACTCCCGTCGCCAACCCTGCGATCAGAATCCACAGCAGTTCGCGCATCACCATGCCGCGAATCCGTCCCGGCTCCGCGCCCAGCGCCATGCGGATGCCGATCTCGCGCGTGCGCCGCGTCACCGAGTGCGCCATGACGCCGTAGAGTCCGAGCATGGCGAGCGCGGTTGCGAGGCCGGCGAAGACCGCCGCCAGTTGCAGCACGATCCGGTCGGTCCGCACGTTCAGCTTGATCTGCTCCTCCAGCGTGCGCAGGTCCTCGAGCGGCAGGTCGCGGTCGAGCGACGCCATGACGCGCCGGATCTGCGGCACCATCTGCTTCTGCGGCAGCGCCGTGCGCACGTAAAAATGCAGCCCGTCGATCTGCTTGTCCTGCCTCCACGGCCGGTAATACAGGGGTGGCGTCGCATCCTTCACGCTCGAGTAGTGGCTATCCTTGACCACTCCCACGATGGTGATGTCCGGGGCGGGACCGCCGCCGCCCGAAAACTGCACGCCCAGCGGATTCCGGCCATCCAGGAAGCGCCTCACAAACGTCTCATTGACCACCGCCACCTTCGGCCCGGCCGCGGAATCGCTCTCCGTGAACTCGCGCCCGGCGAGCAGCGGAATTCCCATCTTGCCGAAGAATCCCGGACCCACTTCGTTGAAGCGCGAGTTGTTGTCGGCCGGCGTTTCCTTGGCGCCGGCGATCTTTACGTCGGTTCCCCAGTTGTTGCCCGCGATCAGCGGCACCAGGGCCGCCGCCACGCCCTTGGCGCCCGGGATGGCCGCCATCCCGGCTTCGATCCGCTCGAACAAGGCGTGCGTCTGCTCCTGTTTGTATCCGTTCAGCGCCGGCGACACCGAAAACCCGATCAGGTTCTCCGTCTTCATCCCCAGGTCCACGCGCATCAGGTTCACCAGGCTCTTCAGAAACAGCCCCGCCGGAATCAGCAGCACCGCCGATACCATGACCTGCGCGCAAACCAGCACCTTGCGCACGCGCGCCGACGCCGCGGTTCCCGAACTCTGGCCCGATTCATTCTTCAGCGTGACCGCCGACGACGACCGCGCCGCCTCCCACGCCGGGTACAGCCCGAACAGCAGGCCCGTCACCACCGAAAGCCCCAGCCCGAACAGCAGCACCGGCCACTCCAGTTGCGCCCCCAGGAAATGGATCGGCGTGTCGCCCGCCAGTTCCGCGAGCAGCAGTTTCAGGGTGATCACGGCGAAGGCGAGCCCCGCGATTCCGCCCGCCGCGGCCAGCAGCAGAGCTTCGGTCAGCATCTGCCCCATCAACTCGCCGCGTCCCGCGCCCATGGCGGCGCGGATCGCCATCTCGCGCCGCCGCTCGGCCGAGCGCGCCAGCAGCAGGTTCGCCGCATTGGCCATGGCGATCAACAGCACCAGCACCGTGGCGCACATCAGCGTGATCAGCGGCGTCCGGGTCTGCTGGCGCATACTGCTCTGCCCGTGGCTGCCGTCCTTGAACGTCAGCCGCGCATGCAGGAAGCGGTCGAGTTGCTTCCCGTAGTAGAACTGCGGCATCCTCGTCTGCTGCTCCACCAGGCCGGCGTAGACGCTGTTTAGCGCGGCTTCCGCCTGCGCCCGCGAGAAGCCCCGTTGCGGGCGCGCGATCAGGTACAGCCAGTAGTCGCTCCAGCGGTCCGTGCCGTTCCAGTTGGGCGTCATCAGCGGTTTGAAGACCAGCGGGACGTAGACATCCGGTTCGCTCCCCAGGGTGGTTCCGGTGAAACCCTTGGGCGTGATGCCCACCACCGTGAACATCTGCCCGTTGACGCGCAGCGGCTGATTGAGGACGGTAGTCTCGCCGCCCAGGCGGTCGGTCCAATAGCCGTAACTGAGCACCGCCACCGCGTTGCCGGCGCCGGCGTCGTCCTCGCGCGTCAGCATTCTGCCGATCAGCGGGCGCACGCCGAGCGTCGGAAAATATCCGCCCGACACGATGAGCATCGACCCGGAAACGGTCTGCTTACGGAAGGAGAGGTTGGCTTCCAGGGCGCGAAACGCGGCGATCCCGCTCATCCCCTGCGGGTGTTTCTCCAGTTCGCGGAACATCGGGTAGCTGAAGATGAAATCCGAGCCGCCGGAATCGTTCGAGGAATTGCGCCCGCCCTTGAAATCGCCGGGGGATGTCACTGCCACCAGTTCCTCCGGCCGTTCCACCGGTAGCGAATTCAGCAGAATCTGATGGAAGAGGGAAAAGATCGCGGTGTTGGCGCCGATGCCGAGCCCCACGGAAAGAACGACCACCAGGCTGAGCAGCGGGGCCTTTGCCAGGCTGCGCCAGGCGAAACGAAGTCGTGACATATCTCTATATACGCCACGCCGTGCGGAAGGTGCCCTACTTTTTTACAAATAACGACACCGCCATGCCAAACCCGATGGCGATCACGATGCGCCGCACCGCGGTACGTCCGATTTTGCGCGCGGTGCCCGCCCCGCCGATTCCGCCCAGGATGGCCCCTACCGCCATGATCAGAACGTCCGGCCAGTACACCATGTGCGCCCAAATGAAGTAGGCCGCCGCCACTCCGTTGATGCTCCCGCCGAACACCACCTTGAGGCTGTTCATCTCATGGATGTCGTGCAGCCCCAGGATGCTCAACGCGGCCAGCATGAGGATTCCGATGCCCGCCCCGAAGTAGCCGCCGTAGATGCCTACGGCGAGTTGAAACAGCAGCGCCCCCACGATCCACCGGGTGGATTCATGCGCCGGGTGGGACAGGCCATCGCCTTTTGTGGCCTGTCGCCCTTCCGCGGTCTTCAGCTTGCGCTGCACCGGCTCCTGCGCCATGAACAGCAGAGTGGCGAACAGAATCAGGTACGGTACCAGCTTGTCGAAGAACGCGGGCGGCGTCCAGCGCAACAGCAGCGCGCCCGCGATCCCGCCAACCAGGCTGGGCACGATCAGGATGCGGAAGCGCGGCTCGGCGTCGCGCAATTCGCGCCGGTAGCCCCAGGCGCTGCCCAAGGTGCCCGGCCAGATGGCC
>JADGNT010000644.1 GCA_017883345.1 Candidatus Solibacter sp.
TGCCGTTGACGGTGTCGGCTCAAACCGCGCCTGCCGCGGAGCCTGCCAAGCCGGCGTCGCCGCACACGTTTACAGGAAACGTCGGTCTCGTCAGCCAGTACGTTTTCCGCGGTCTTTCCCAGACTAATGGCGACCCCGCGATACAGGGGGGTGCGGATTATTCCCATGCGAGCGGCTTCTACGCCGGCACTTGGCTGTCCAACATTTCCTGGTACACGGACCAGAACGCCAACACTAAATCGGCGCCGATTTCACTTGCCTCGCCGGGCGCCACAGGCGCTCCCTACACGCCAAATAATAGCAATGCCGCCAGCATCGAGTGGGACTTCTACGGCGGTTTCAAGAATAGCTTCGCCGGCGGCGATTGGAATTATGACGTCGGTGCCATTCAGTATTACTACCCCGGCCGATACGAAAACCTTGGCGCCTACCGCAAACCCGACACGACCGAGGTCTACGGCCTGATCGGCTACAAATGGGTGTCCCTGAAGTGGTCCAAGGGGATCAGCACCAACACCTTCGGGGTCAACGAGTCCAAGGGAGCCGACTACCTCGACCTATCGGCGACCGTTCCCTTGGGCGAGAGCGGTTTCAACCTGCTGGCCCACGCCGGGAAATACAATTTTCCGGGCAACGCCAACGTTGCATACTGGGGAACCTCTGGCTGCAACAACAATTGCTTCGACTATACGGACTACAAGCTGGGTGTGACGAAGGATTACCTGGGCGCCACCTTCGGCCTCGCCTGGACTCATGCCAATACGAAGGACGCCGCCCCGGACGGCCAGACGACCGCGTACATGAACGCGTTCGGCAAGAATATCGGGGGCAACCGCGTCGCGCTGTCCGTCACCAAAACGTTCTGAGCGTGCAATCGGACCATGTTCCAGCAACGCAAACGCGCCGCGTGCGCCGGAGCATGGCTCGCGTTAGTGTTGTCGGCAGCGACGCAACCCGCTGAAGCGACCGGAGCTTTTGTCTCGCCTATCGAAATCGCGGCAGACATCTGCCGCAAGGAGGCGCTTGCGCTACACCCCGGGAAGGTCGAACGCACGGAGGTGCTGCATGGCGCGAATGCGGTCCGAATCGAAGTCCACATTAAGCAGAGTGACGGAAAGGGGTGGATCGTCTTGTGTGACGGGACGTCGGGAAAGATATTAAACACGATTGACGTCGACGCTCCCTGAGTAGTCCCCGCCTGCGGCCGGGTCGGCTAGTATGCGGCGCGTCCGCTCGTGAGCAGGAATTGTGCATGCTTGAACCTCCGGGAGACGGGATAGCGCATGAAACGCACAATTTTTGGCCAATCCTTTTTCCGTCCCCAATTCGGGCCCGCGAACGAGGCCCCAGCGCCGGCCGCAAAGCCCGCCGTAGAGCTGCAGGAGCTTGCCAGGCTTGATGCATACAGGGTGCTCCATCGCCTTGGCTCCTCGGATGAAGGCCTGCTTGAGCGCGAGGCAAAGCACCGGCTGGAAGAATATGGGCCCAACACCGTGGCCTACGAAGTCCGGAAGAACCCCGCCCTGCGGCTCCTCGAGCTGTTTGTCACCCCGCTGTCGCTGCTGCTGCTCGTGCTGGCAACGCTTTCCTGGCTGACCGGCGAGACCGGCGGCGCGGTGGTCATCGCCTTCATAGTGGTGCTCGCCACGGTCTTGTCCTTTATCCAGGAGTTCCGTTCCAGCAAGGCGGCCGAGCGCCTGCGGGAGATGGTGAGCACCAAGGCCACGGTCCTGCGCAAGGACGCAAGCGCCGGCGTGCCAGAGGAAGTAAACCGCCTGTTCGAGGTGAGGGTCACGGTACGGCCGCCCTATGCGGCAGAGATTCCCATCAGCCAGATTGTTCCCGGGGACATCATCCGGCTCTCGGCCGGGGACATGATTCCGGCCGACCTGCGGGTGCTTTCGGCCAAAGACCTGTTCGTGAACGAAGCTTCGCTAACGGGGGAGGCAATGCCCGTGGAGAAGTTCGCTCACGCTGCCGCTGAGGACGCGCGGAGCGCGGTGGAACTGCCCAACATCTGCTTCATGGGCACCAACGTAGTATCCGGTACCGCGACGGCAGTGGCCGTTGCCACCGGTTCCGGCACCTATTTCGGCTCGATTGCCTCCTCGGTCGTGGCGCCGCGCCAGCTGACCAGCTTTGACCAAGGGATCAAGCGCTTCGTCTGGATGATGATTTATTTCATGCTGGTCATGGTCCCGCTCGTATTTCTCATCAACGGGCTGATGAAGCACGACTGGATGGAGGCATTCATGTTTGCGATGGCGGTGGCTGTCGGCCTGACGCCCGAGATGCTGCCCATGATAGTCACCATTAACCTGGCCAAGGGCGCCATCGCCATGTCGCGTAAGAAGGTGGTGGTGAAACGCCTCAACGCCATCCAGAACTTCGGCGCCATGGACGTGCTTTGCACCGACAAGACGGGAACACTCACCCAGGACCGGGTGATTCTGGAGCGCCACTTAGACATCGCGGGAGAGGAGAGCGAGCGCGTTCTGGAGTACGCCTACCTGAACAGCTTCTACCAGACTGGCCTCAAGAACCTGCTCGACGTGGCAGTGCTCGAGTACGCTGAAGTCCACGAGAAGCTTCATGTCACCGAGCGCTTTGCCAAGGTGGACGAAATCCCCTTCGATTTCCAGCGCCGGCGCATGTCGGTGGTGGTCGAGCAGGACCACGGCAAGCATGTGCTCATCTGCAAGGGGGCGGTCGAAGAGGTGTTCGCCGTGTGCAGCCGGGTGGAGTTGCAGGGCGAACTGCGTCCCATAGCCCCCGGGATGCTCGACGAGCTGCGCGAACTCGTGCAGGAGCTCAACGAGGATGGGTTTCGCATCATCGCAGTCGCCCACCGTGAGATTCCGGTGCCCAATCCGACCTATACGCATGCGGATGAGTCCGACCTCATCTTGACGGGCTATATCGCGTTCCTTGACCCACCCAAGGAGACTGCGCTACCGGCCATCGCGGCGCTGTACCATCACGGGGTTCAGGTCAAGATTCTCACCGGCGACAACGAAATCGTGACCCGCCGGATATGTCGAGACGTGCACCTGCAGGTGGACCGCATCATGCTCGGGCCCGAGCTCGAAGGGATGTCGGATGCGGAACTTGCCGACGCGGCAGAGCAAGTCACCGTGTTCGCCAGAATCTCCCCCCAGCAAAAGGCCAGGGTCATCAAGGCGCTCCACCTCAAGGGGCACGTGGTGGGGTTCCTGGGCGATGGCATCAACGACGGACCGGCGCTCAAGGCCGCCGACGTGGGCATATCGGTCGATACGGCGGTGGACATCGCCAAAGAGTCGGCCGATATCATTCTGCTGGAGAAGAGCCTGCTGGTGCTCGAAGAAGGGGTCCTGGAAGGCCGTCGGGTTTTCGGGAACATCGTGAAATACCTGAAGATGGGCGCAAGCTCCAACTTCGGTAACATGTTCAGTGTGCTCGGCGCTTCCGCGTTCCTGCCCTTCCTGCCCATGGCGCCGGTGCAGATTCTGTTCAACAACCTGCTCTATGATTTCTCCCAGACAGCGGTCGCTACGGACAATGTCGATGATGAGTACATCGCCAAGCCGCGCAAGTGGGATATTGCCAATATTGCCCGGTTCATCCTGTTCATCGGGCCCATCAGTTCAGTGTTCGACTACGCCACGTATTTCCTGATGCTGTGGGGATTCAATGCGTGGGCGAATCCCTCGCTGTTCCAGACCGGATGGTTCGTCGAGTCGCTGCTTTCGCAGACGCTCATCGTCCACGTCAT
>JADGNT010000645.1 GCA_017883345.1 Candidatus Solibacter sp.
ATACATTGGAAGGTTCCGCCGGCCAAGCTGGCGACCTGGAGAGCCGTCTGAACCAGATGGGTGTCTGGAGAGACCGGCCACCGAAACCCGTCGAGGAATGTTGTAACGGCGCACGATTTTCTCCCTCCTCGAATGCCAGGTTTCTCAGATTAAGTCAGGGAAGTACGGCGGAGATTGCGAGACTGTGCCGGTGCGCAGCGTGAATTGCGGTGCGGATCGCGCCGGGTTACCTGCCGATCCTCAGTATCCCCGCTCTCTGAATTGGATGTAGGATGACGGACGGCGGAAGGCCCGGCTGGTTTTGTCAAGGAATCACCGAGCCCTCCGCGAGACCAAACCAGGGAGTCTGGACACTCCCGGAAAGGCTTCCATGCAAATCCTACACCCATTCGCCGGCTCTATCCAGAGTTACACCGAAGAAATCTCCGATCCGAATCGAGACCGCCCAGACCACTGCCCGCAATGCGAGGCCAAACACCCTCTGACCGGTCATGGGTTCTACCGCCGCACGCTCGTGGATACCGCCTTCGACGGAGTCATCCGCGTTCGCCGTTATCTGTGCCGCTCCTGCAAACGCACCGTTTCTTTACTACCGGAATTCGCCCTGCCTTGGCTTCGCTTCAGCGTCTCCGTTAGCGCCCTGTTTCTCCTTGCCCGGCTACTCCACGGTCTCACGCTCGTTCCCGCCGCCCGGGCGGCCTCACAAACCGGCATGCCTTACCAGCGCGGCCAGTTCTGGGTCCGTCGTTTTCAGAAACAGGCGCCCGCACTGGGTCTGGCGCCGGCGCCGCTGGCCGCGACGCCGGGGCGCCCTTTGGGCCCGGCGGCGGACTTCGTCTCCAGAGCCCTGCGGATGCTCGATTCCATCGGCTGGATCGCCGCTCACCGTTTCCTGTTTTCCCAACTGCGCGCCCATCTGCTGGGCTGGCCCGCGTGTCTCGCTCCGGCAGGGCGGCGAATCACGCTGGCCGCTGCGAGCCCCACCTCCTGAGGGCACCCACAGAGCATTTGCATGGCGCAAGACCGCCTCTCCCGGTTATCGTTCGGGGCGGAGGTTTTCCCCATGGATGCCAAAGCCGAAAAACTCGCCCTCTTCCGTTATGGCGTGATCGCGTCTCTGGTGATCGAGACTCTTCCCCGCGGCGAACTCACGCACCGCGCTCAGGAGATTGCCGCCCGCCACTACGACTTCCCCGATTCGAAACGCACGGCGGTTTCCGTCGATACCCTGCTGGATTGGGCCGGGCGCTACCGCAACGGCGGCTTCGAAGCGCTCGCTCCCAAACCGCGCCAGGACCGTGGCCAGTCCCGCGCCGTCACCCCGCAACTGGCCAGCCTCATCGAACGCCTCAAACGCGAAAACCCGCATCGTACCGGCACCACCCTGTTGCGCGAACTCGCCCTGTCTGCCGGTCAAGCCGCGCCCGCCATCTCGCCTGCCACGCGGTACCGCTTCCTCCAACAACGCGGCCTCTCGGAACGGCAACTGCTCGCGCCCCAGGCGCACCAGAAGTTTGCAGCCGAACTCAGCAACCAGATCTGGCAAGCGGACATGCTGTTTGGCCCCTGGGTCCGGCGCCCGAGTGGCGGCCGCATGCAGGCCCTTCTCCACGCCACGCTCGATGACGCCAGCCGCCTCATCCCGCATGCGCAGTTTTATGCCAGCCAGGGACTCCATGCCTCGCTCGACTGTCTGCGCCACGCCGTCGCCGGGGTACCCTCTGGGTCCGGTGTCCCCATTCGGCTCTATATCGACCATGCGAAGATCTATCGCTCGCCGCAACTGGCGCGGATCGCGGCATCGCTCGGCACTTTGATCATTCACTCTCGCCCCTATCAGCCCGAGGGCCGCGGAAAGATTGAGCGATGCTTCCGCACCGTACGCGAACAATTCCTCGCCAAAGTCGATCCCAAACACCCGCTCTCGCTCGATGAGTTAAACGACCGTCTCCGGGTCTGGATCGAAAGCGTCTATCACCGTTCCGAACACAGCGCTCTGGGAACCACTCCGCTCCTGCGCTGGCAGCGCGATATCGAACAGGTCCGCCAGCTGCCGCCGTCTACCGATCTGCGCCGTCTCTTCTTCCATCGCCTGGATCGCCTGGTGCGCCGCGATTCGACCTTCTTGCCGCACAACCTTTTCTACGAGGCGCCGCCTCATCTGGCCGGCCACACCATCGAGGTGCGCTTCGATCCTCTCGACTCTGCTCTGGTCGAGATCTGGTTTCAGGGAAAACTCCAAGCCACGGCGCGGCCTGTCGACCCGGTGGTCAACGGCCAGTTGCCTTTCGTGAAACCCACGGCCTCCCCCGAGCCGGAACCCACCGGCATCAACTTCGTCGAACTGCTCAAACAGAAAAACGTGGACGGCAAGGACGAGGAGTAGCGATCATGGTGGAAGCTTTCTTCGGTTTTAAAAAGGCGCCCTTCGGCGACAGCCCCGATGCCAAACAGTTATTCCCTTCCCAGGCATGGAACCAGGCCAAAGCGCGGCTGCAGTTTCTGGCCGATCATCACGGCGCCGGGCTGCTCACCGGTGAAGTCGGCTCCGGTAAATCCACCGCCGCCCGCTGCTTCACCGCCGCGCTCAATCCCAACTTGTATAAGATCCTCTACCTGCACTGGACCCCCGGATCGACGCTGGATCTGCTCCGCCAACTGGCGCTGGAACTGGACCTGGAACCGGCCCACTACCGCGGCGACCTTGTGCGCCAGATCTCCGGCGCCATCGTGCGCCTCAATCGGAGCAAGAAGCAGCATCCCATTCTCATCTGTGACGAAGCCCAGTTGCTGTGCCATTCCGCACTCGAACAACTTCCCCTGCTGCTGAACTTCGACATGGATTCCAGCCGCTATCTGACCCTGTTGCTGGTGGGCCAGCCGCTGCTGCGGCGCACACTCTCGCTACAGATGCACGAGCCGCTGCGCCAGCGCATTGCCGTGCAGTATCACCTCGAAGGCCTCTCGCGCGAAGAACTCGACGCTTACCTCGCGCATCAGCTCAAGGCCGCCGGCGTGACGCAACCGCTGTTTGACGATACCGCCAGGCAAGCCCTCTATCAGGTCACCAAAGGCATTCTCCGCAAGGTCAACAAACTGGCTCTGACCGCCCTGCGCCTGGCGGCTTCGCGAAAAGAGTCCACCGTCGGGGAATCGATCCTGCTGGATGCCACCACGGAGGCGCTGCCGTGAGCCATCCCGCATCCAAGAAATCCGTCAACTCAAAGCCGACCGTTCTGTCGCTGGCGCAGTTGCTGGAACAGCAGCCATCCACGGCGCCGGCCTGTCTGGTGGAGCCGGGGCTGCTGCCTCCGCAGGGCATCCTGTTTGTCGGCGGCGAGCCCAAGGTGGGCAAGTCGCTGCTGGTCGCCAACCTCGCCTTGTCGCTGGCGGCCGGCGCGGACCGCATCGGCTTTCCCATCCCCGCGCCGCGCCGCGTCCTCATCTGCCAGTTCGAACTGCCCGTGCCGCAGTTTGTCAGCCGCCTGGCCCCCATGCGCCGCGCGCTGGGAGCCGCTGCCGACCAGCAGCTTCTGGTGGACACGTGCGCCACCGGCCATCTGCTCAGCGCCGCGCAGGGCCTGAACCACTTCGTGTCCGCCGCGCACGCCGCCGCCGCCGAAATCATTGTTCTCGATCCGCTCTACTCCACGCACGATCAGGACGAAAACGATACGCGCGCCATGGCGGCGCTCTGGCAGTCGCTGCTGCGCCTGCGCGACGCTTCCGGCGCCGCTCTCGTCGTGGTGC
>JADGNT010000646.1 GCA_017883345.1 Candidatus Solibacter sp.
CACCGGTTTCGGCTCGTAAGTCCCACTCAACAGTTGTTCCCGGATGGCTGGCCAGTGCTGCTTCAGGTAATCCTTGATGCCGATGACGGTCATCCCGTCAACGCCCGGACTACCTTTGTTGGCCTTCACCCGCCGCAATGCTGCCTTCAGGTCTTGGGCGCTTGGCAAGAGTAGACCACTAGAACTCGGCTGAAGTGACCCACTCTGAGAACGGGACTGGGAACGGGAGCGAGATCAGAGGGCCATCATCCACGCCGAAGGCGTGTTCTTGTGGGAGTGAAACGAGCAAGCAGTATCATCCACGCCGAAGGCGTGCGGGTTGGTGTTCCATCAGCCGCGCCAAAGGCGCGCGTGGTGGCCTACCGATCGCGGGCGATCCGTTCGAGCTTGCGGCGTACGTGCTGGAAGTACTCCGGGCTGATGCGCAAGCCAAGCACTTCCTCGATCACCGGCAGGAAATAAGCCAGGGAACGAATCGTGCCCAACGGCGGGGCATCGGCGGGACGCATTAAGCGGCGCATCGCCGCCAGCACAAATGCATTTTCGATCACGCTCGCGGAGACACCGCGCTGGTAGAGTTGCATGGCCAGCATGTGGTCCGCACGGCGGACCGTTCCCATCGTACCCGGTGTTTTGCGGTACGCCTCCAGAACCTGGCGAACGTACTCTTCCTGGCCGTGGCCGTCGTCCATGATCGTACGCCTCAACTTTGTGGTGGGCGCAGCGACGGCCCGTCAATGTGCACGGTGTGGCAGAAGTGCCGCAGGCGGCTCAGCAGCGCTTCCACCATCGGGCGATTGCCCAAGAAGTTCGGCCACTCGTCATACACCAAATTCGTTGTAATGATGGTGGAATGCTGCCGATAGCGCTCCTCCATCAGCTTGAAGAAGATGTTGGACTGCTCCGGTTTAAGATTTAAGTACCCGAATTCGTCAATCAAGAGCACGTCCAGTCGCGTCAGGCGCTTGAGCAACTGCCGCGAGGAACGATCCGCCAGCGAGGCGTACATCTCGTCGAACAAGTCCTGGGCCTTAACGAACTGACAGCGGTAACCATTCTCCAGCGCCTTCAGCAGCAGACCACACCCCAATCCGGTCTTGCCTCTTCCGGTTTCCCCGACCAGGACGATATTTTCCGCCTTGGCGATGAACTCCAGTTCCGCAAACCCGCGAATCTGTTTGCGGTTCACGCCCGGTTGACGGGCAAAAGGGAACGTCTCCAGCGACCAGCGCTCAGGCAGATTGGCGCGCCGGATACGCCACTCCAGCGCGCCCTCCTGCCTGGCCTGAAACTGCGCGCGCACCAGTCGCGTGACGAACTCCGAGTAACTGATGTCGTCTTTGTCGGCGGCGCGCAACTGTTCGTCATAGATCTCCAGCATGCGCCGCAGCTTGAGATTCTTCAGCAGTTGTTCCAGTTCTTCAGTCATCGCCGGATTCCCCTTCGAGTAGAAAGTACTCGCGTGTCACGCGGCGCAAGATCATCCGTTCCAGCCGGTCCAGATCGTAAAGACCATAACGGCCGGCCTCGCGCACGGCGCCCAACAGCGGTTCCCGTGGATACTCCCGCACCAGTCGCAACAGTTGCCGCAGGGCAAGCGTGACTACCTTGCGGCTCCGTTGTTTCAGCCCCGCGACATAGTCGGCCAGTTCGGGCGCGGCCGCGACGATAGCCTTCTCTTCCGGATGTGGATCGGGCCGCGCGTCTCTCTGGCCGCGCGGCGGACGATGCTCGGCGAGCATCACTCTCTGGTGCTCGGCTTCGGCAATGCGCCGGTGCGTCACCAGGCGGCGGGCATCGAGTTGAATCTCGATCTTGTCCTTGGTCTCGCGCACCTCCACGCGGCGGCCGATCCAGTCCACCGGGACCGAGTAGCGGTTGCTGTTCAGCGCCACATACCCTTCGATATCGACCAGGCGCTGCTGCAGCCGGTAGACTTCCGGAATCCATGCCGGCAGTGGCTTCAGATGCAGTCGCTCGACTGCGAACAGCTCACGGGGAACCGCGCGGATATGTTTCTTATAAGTCGAGTTGACCTTATCGCACCACTCCCGCGCCCGCTGGTTCAGATCCTCCCAACTGCGGAAGGTGCGTCCGGCCAGAAAGTTATTCTCGATGAAATGGAAGGGCCGTTCCACGCGCCCCGAACGGTTCGCATTCCCAATCGCGTGCGCCACGAACTGAAAGCCGAAACGCTCTCCAAAGGCGGCCATCTCCGGCACCGGCACCATGTCGCGTCCGCTGCCCCGCAGCACCACCACGTGCGTGTTATCGATCATCACGCGAGTGGTCGCGCCACCCAGGAAACGCAACGCCTCGGTGAGAAATACCTTGCAGTCGAAACGCCGGAAGTGTGGATAACACTGGAAGAACAGCATCCTCGAATAGCACAGCACCGCCGATGCGGTCTGCACCTTGCGCTTCTTGCCGCCCAACTCGAGCTCGTGGGGAGACGTGTCATGCTGAACCTCCTCGCCGGGCGAAAAATCATACTGACCCGACGGCGTGGGCGGCGCGTAGCCGATTCCGTGCCGCCGGCAGAACGCCGTTAGCGCGGTATACGATAACTTCGCGCCGCCTGCCACCAACTCCTCATGGACTCGCACGAGATTCCCCTTGCACTGGTCGAAAAGCTCCAGGATCTGTGGCCGATGAGGTTCGGCTTTCTCGACTCGGTGTAGTTCCGGCACCGCGTTGGAGTTCGAGCGCAGAACCTTGCGCACCGCCACGCGGGAGATCCCCAGCACCCGCGCGATCTCCCGCTTGCTCACTTGCTGCGTGTTCAACTCCAGAATCGTGGTGCGTTGTGCTTGGCTCAACATGCGGTTTCTTCTCCGGTAGTATTTCTTCGTCGATGCGATGGAGTTGCTTTTGAATGCGCTCCAACTGATGCCTCGCGGCCTTGCATTGCTGGTCATCCAACTCCGTGGCAGCCGCGCCCGCCAGCCGGCGTTGCGCGCGGTTCACAATCGCCACCACCATTTCCAGATCGCGTAACAGTTCGGCGCCGGTCCCGGCCGCTTTCTCCTGCGCTTGCCGTTGCGTTTTGAAAAACAGCTCGGGATCGTCCAGAATGCGTTTGCGGACCGCCGACGACCCCTTTCGCCACGCGGCATACAGTTGGCCGGCTTGGCGCGTATCGCAGTGGTGTTCGGCGAAGATGGCGGCCATCCGCTGGCAGTCCTCCAGGCTTTGGCGTGCCACAGGCACCAGAAACTTCATCGCCACCTGTGCCAGGATCTTCCCCTCGCGTACCTGCTGCTGGATCGCTTCCGGCAGAACCTCCGCCAGCGCCAGTCGCCGCGATACCCAGCTCACACTGCGATCAAACCGCCGCGCCAACTCATCCAGCCCGTAGTCGAAGCGCCGCTCCAACTCCGCCAATAGCCAGCCCACCTCCAGCGCCGTCTCGTGTTCGGACAGTCGCAGCGAGCGGTCCAGCAGCACGGCCGCAGCCTCGCTCATCGGCCACACCACCACTTCCACCGTGTCCCGCCCCAGTTGCTCCAGCGCCACGATTCGCTTGTAGCCGTCGATCACCACATAGCGGTCCGCCTGGCCTTCGGCCGCCACCACCACGATGGGCGTTTGCTGGCCGCTCTCGGCCAACGACGCCAATAGCCGCCGCTGCCGCGCCGCATGACGCACCCGCAGGTGCTCCCAGCGCCGGTCGAGTTGGTGAAATTCCAGTTGCATCGGACAGGCTGAATGTAAGCCCAGCGCCGCCAGCCGATCAATATCTCCGGAT
>JADGNT010000647.1 GCA_017883345.1 Candidatus Solibacter sp.
CGCGTTATTCCGCCCCGGAGATCGTCCGTGTCATAACACTCTGCGCGATGTCCCGTTTGCGGCTTGCCGCTATGCGGGGCACTCTCGAAAGCTCGGGCCAAGTGTCTGAAAAGAAAAGACCGGGCCCGAAGCGAGTTTTCATCACTATCGGTGAGCGCCCGGCGCTCATCCCCAACAGCTTGGCAAGCCGCGCGCCGGTTGTCTACCGGCGCTCCAGGGTCACGATGGCCTGCGATTCCGCCGAGCGGCCCTCACCCACCGGACCGACTTTTTCCGCCGTCTTGAACTTCACCGAAACGCGCTCGATCTCCAGGCCGAGAGTCGCGGCGAGCCGCTCGCGAATCGCTTGGCGGTAGTCCTTCAGCTTGGGCGATTCCAGAATTATGGTGGCATCCACGTTGACGATACGGTAGCCGCGTTGCTTGGCCAGATCGTGGGCGTGGCGCAGAAAGACCAGGCTGTCGGAGCCCTTCCAGCGCGGGTCGGAATCGGGGAAGTGCATGCCGATATCGCCCAGCGCGGCCGCCCCCAGGATGGCGTCGGTGACGGCGTGGGCCAGCACATCGGCGTCGGAATGGCCGTCCAGACCGAATTCGCATGGGATGGTGACGCCGCCCAGAATCATCGGACGGCCGGCGGCGATGCGGTGTACGTCCCAGCCCAGGCCGGTCCGAATCTCGCTCAAGAGCGCGCGCCCCGCGTTTCCTCGCGCAGGAACAGGTGCGCGAGTTCCATATCGGTGGACTTGGTGATTTTGATATTGCGATCGCTGCCCGGCACGACGCTGACCTCCACGTCCAGGCGCTCCACCATGCTGCTTTCGTCGGTGCCGATGAAGCCGTCCTGGCGCGCCGCCTCAAAGGCGCGCACCAGAAGATCGTAGCGGAATACCTGGGGCGTCTGCGCCATCACCAGTTTTTCGCGCGGCAGGGTGGCGCGGATGCGCACGTGGGTGGTGCCGCGAATCACCTGCTTCACGGTATCCACGGCGGGCACGGCGACGATCGCGGCGCCGGTTTCGGCCGCCTCGTCGAAGACCTTGTGAATGGTCTCCAGATCGATGAAGGGACGGACCGCGTCGTGAACCGCCACCAGCGCGTATTCCGGCCCCAGCGAGCGCAGCGCGTTCTCCACCGATTCCTGGCGGCTGTTGCCGCCTTCCACCACGCGCACGCGGCCGCTCTCGAATTCCTCCGCCAGCATCTCCCGGACCCATTCGGTATCTTCACCGCGCACGGCGATCACAATCACCGCGACGCGGTCCGACGCAACAAACTTGCGTACCGTGTGCATCAGGATCGGCGAGCCATCCAGCAGCATGAACTGCTTGCGGCTGGTGCCGGCCTTCTCCGCGGCGCCCTTGCCCATACGGGTGCCGAGGCCAGCCGCGGGCAATATGACGGCGACTTTCATGTGACTACGATTCTATCGTGGTTTTCTCGGGCGGGAGATTCGACATCGGCTGCGGATCGCTCTTGCGCACCGGCCGGTCGTGCCGCTCGGCGACGGCGATGGTGTGCCCGCGCTCGTCGTACTTGCCGAAGATCATCTTGCCGGCCGTGGTCTGGAGCACGCTGGTCACCGAGATATCGATGGTCTTGGAGATCATCTTCTTGGCGTTGTCCACCACTACCATCGTGCCGTCATCCAGGTAAGCGACGCCCTGGTTGTACTCCTTGCCTTCCTTGAGGATGAAGACCCGCATGGTCTCGCCGGGCAGGACGATCGGTTTCAGCGAGTTGGCCAGCTCGTTGATGTTGAGGACTTCGACGCCATGCAGTTGGGCTACCTTGTTCAGGTTGAAATCGTTGGTGATGACCTTGCAATCGAACACCTTGGCGAGTTCGATGAGCTTCATGTCGACTTCGCGCGTTTGCGGGAAATCTTCTTCCACAATCTGCACGTTGAGGTTGGCCATCTTCTGAACGCGCGCCAGAATGTCGAGCCCGCGCCGGCCGCGGTTGCGCTTCATCGAATCGGCCGAATCGGCCACCAGTTGCAATTCGCGCAGCACGAACTGCGGGATCACCAGCACGCCGTCCAGAAACCCGGTCTCCGCGATATCGGCGATGCGCCCGTCGATAATCACGCTGGTGTCGAGGATTTTGTGCGATTTCCTGGAAGCTTTCTCGCCCCCGAAGATCCCGCCCAGCGCCGCCAGATTCAGCATGTCGCCTTTCTTGGCGCCTATAATCAGGCCGATGTAGGTCATCAGAAGCAGAAGACACACCTGCAAGAAAGGCTCGGGCGTGGCCTTGGCGAGCACCAGCGACATGATAAAGGCGCCCACAATCCCCAAAACGCTACCGCAGGCGGCGCCAATCAGACGTTTCAGGCTGACGCGCTCCAGGCGCAATTCGAAGAAGATGACGCACAGCCCGAAGATCACTCCGCCTGCCGCCGCCTCCCAAGGGGAGCGGTGAAACGGATGTAAAGTATAGGCCGAAACGGTGAGAACCAGAATAAAAATACCGCGAATAATAATTAGGTCGAGCACGCAAGCACCCCCTTAGGGTGAGTACAAGATCCGGAGAAAACCTAGCTAACCGGCACCATGAACCTGAAAATAAACGCGACAAGCGTCGCGCCAAGATTATACCATTGATCCAAAGCGGTAGTTCGGAGTTCGAGGCTGGCTGTTTTCCAGCGGGTCCGGCGTTGCGCGGGACGTTGGCAGGCGGATCCAGAGGGCGACCCAGAGGGTACCCCCGCCTGCCCCACCCTTACAGCACCGCGGTCTCGTGAAGCAGGCGGCCGGAGGCGAAACGGTCGAAGCCCAGCAACTCCGTATCCACCAGATCGCTTTGGCCGTGCAGGATCAGGTCCGCCAGGATGCGGCCGGTGGCGGGGGAGTGCATCACACCGTGGCCGCTGAATCCGTTGGCCAGGAAAAAACCCGGAACTTCCTTCACCTCTCCCAGCACCGGATGATGGTCCGGCGTCATTTCGTAGAGTCCGGCCCAGGCGCGCTTGGGGTTGACCTCCGCCTCCTCCAGACAGGGCAGGCGGTCCACGCCGCGCGTCAGCACCTTCTCGATGAAGCCGCGGTCGAAGTTCAGCTTGAAGCCCGGCGTCTCCTCGGGATCGTTCCACGCCAGCAGCAGTCCCCGGCCTTCGGGGCGGTAATGGAAACCCGTGTCCATGTCGACCACCATGGGCGATCGATGCGACACCTTGTCGAAGGGTTCGGTGGGCACCAGCATGCGGCGCAGCGGTTCCACGGGCAGAGGAACTCCCGCCAGACGCGCCACCTTGCCCGCCCACGGGCCGGCGGCGTTGACCACCGTGCGGCCGGAAACGAAGCCGCGCGAAGTCTCGACGCCGGAGACGCCCCGCGCGTCCACCGCGATGCCGGTAACGTCGGTATCGCGCATGAGGCGCACGCCGCGCTCCATGGCCTTCATCATGAACCCGGTCATGACGCTGTGCGGGTCCACGAAACCATCGGTGGCGCAGAAACTGCCGCCCAGGATGTCGTCCTGCCGCAGTTCCGGAGCGAGGTGCGAGACGTCCCGAGCATCCAGCAGGCGCGCCGCTGCCAGGCCGGTCTCTACCTGGCGGCGGTAATTCTCGCGGAGATAACCCATGTGCGCTGGGGTGGTGGCGACGAAAAGATATCCCTGCGGGCGGTAGCCCGAAGGGTGCCCCATCACTTCATCGAACCTGCCGAAGAACGCGATGGAGTAGAGCGACATGCGGATGTTGATGGGCGTGGCGAACTGCGCGCGTACGCCGCCCATGCTC
>JADGNT010000648.1 GCA_017883345.1 Candidatus Solibacter sp.
GGCGCAGTTGATGCACCACAAGCCACTGGCTACGCGCGTGGCCTATCAGCCGGTTTATCTGGAACTGGGGATCACGCTTCCGAGACTGGGGAGGAATGGCGAGGCGACGGATGCATACCGTTATGGAAGGGAGATCGATCCTCGTACCCCGGCAGTTTACGATTTGATGGCGGACGCTTACCTGGCACAAGGCGGGCGGGGACGCGCCGCGGTCACACTTCTGAGCAAAACGCTGCTGCTTGGCGCGGCGGCGGCAACCCTTGGGCGGCTGGCCCAAGCCTACGGAGACGGTTCCGGTGCGATGGAGCGAGGCAGCGGGTGGCTACGGCTCAATGAAACCTGCCCGCAGGTGGAGCGGGATCTGTGCTCGGCGGAGGCCGATTTAGTGGACCTGCTAGAGAGGGCGCGACTGCCTGAAGCAGCCCGGCAGTTCGCGGAGCGCGCGCAAAGACAGGGATGTCCGGTGGCGAACGCCGCGGCGCCCAGATGAGTTTTGCGGGGCAATCCGGGGTGAAATGATATCATGACAAGCGACGGGCGCATCTTCTAGCGCGAACCGAGCGCGAACCGCTGGAGCGCCTGGTGCGCGACGGCCAGTTGATGGCCTACCGCCACGACGGATTATTCTACGCCATGGACACCTTCCGCGAGTACCGGCGCCTCAACGAACTCCGGAGCGGCGGCGCCGCGCCGTGGGGGGCTTGGGCGTGAGCGGTTTCTGGCAGGATCGGCCGGTGCTGGTGACCGGCGCCACCGGACTGGTGGGAGCTTGGTTGACGCGGCGCCTGCTGGATGCCGGCGCCGACGTGGTTTGTGTGGTACGCGACTGGGTGCCGCAGAGCGAACTGGTGCGGGCGGGCACGCTGGATCGCGTCAAGGTGGTGCGCGGCGACATCCGGCAGCGCGACGTGGTGGAGCGGGCCATCGGCGAGTACGAAATCGGCACGGTGATTCATCTGGCGGCGCAGACGATCGTCGGCATCGCCAACCGGGACCCGATTTCGACGTTTGAAAGCAATATCCAGGGAACGTGGAATCTGCTGGAGGCCTGCCGGCGGGCGCCGCTGGTCAAATCGATCGTGATCGCTTCCTCGGACAAGGCGTACGGCGATCGGGAAAAGCTGCCGTATTCGGAAGATGCGCCGCTAGAGGGGCGACACCCTTACGACGTCAGCAAGAGTTGCGCCGACCTGATCTCGCAGGCGTACGCGAAGACCTACGGGCTGCCGGTAGTGGTGACGCGCTGCGGCAATTTTTACGGCGGCGGCGATCTGAATTGGAACCGCATCGTGCCCGGCACGATTCGCTCGATCTTGCGCGGCGAGCGTCCGGTGATCCGCTCCGACGGGCACTTCATCCGCGATTATTTCTACGTGGAAGATGGCGCCGCGGCTTACATGCTGCTGGCCGAACGGCTCCACGGCCGGGGGGAACTGGGCGGCACGGCGTTCAATTTCTCCAATGAAATCCAGGTGACCGTGCTGGACCTGGTGCAGCGCATCCTGCGGGCGATGGGGTCCTCATTGGAGCCCGATGTGCGCAATGAGGCGGTCAACGAAATCCGGCACCAGTACCTGACTGCCGAACGGGCCAAACAAATGCTGAACTGGTCTCCCTTGTTTACGCTCGAGCAGGGTCTGGAGCGCACCATCGCGTGGTACCGGGAGTTTCTACGTGACGCAGCGTAAGCAGGAGTTACGCCGGCAGATTTTGGACCTGGTGGGCGAATACTGCGCGGAGGCCTTTCCGCCGCGCGGCTTCGTGGCGGGGGAATCGGCGGTGCCGATTTCCGGCAAGGTGTTCGACGCGGCCGAAATGCGCCTGCTGGTGGATTCGTCGCTCGATTTCTGGCTGACCACGGGGCGCTTCGCGGCGCAGTTCGAAAAGGAATTCGCGCGCTGGTTGGGGATTCGCGAATGCGTGCTGGTCAACTCCGGATCGTCGGCCAACCTGGTGGCTGTCGCGGCGCTCACTTCACCCAAACTGGGCGACCGCCGCCTGCAACCGGGCGACGAAGTGATCACGCTGGCGGCCGGCTTCCCCACCACGGTGAACCCGATCGTCCAGCACAACCTGGTGCCGGTGTTCATCGACGTCACGGTGCCTACCTACAACGTGGATGCGACGCAGTTGGAAGCGGCGCTTTCGCCGCGCACGCGCGCCCTGTTCCTGGCGCACACTTTGGGAAACCCGTTTGACCTGGATGCCGTGAAGGCATTCGCCGCGCGTCACGACCTGTGGCTGATCGAGGACATCTGCGATGCCGTGGGCGCGACGTATCGCGGCCGCAAGGTGGGCACTTTCGGCGACCTGGCCACCACCAGCTTCTATCCCGCGCACCACATCACCATGGGCGAAGGCGGCAGCGTATTGATGGAGCAGCCGCTATTGCGCACGCTGGTGGAATCTTTCCGCGATTGGGGCCGCGACTGCTGGTGCGCCCCCGGCAAGGACAACACCTGCGGCAAGCGCTTCGACTGGCAGCTTGGCGAACTGCCGTGCGGCTACGATCACAAGTACACCTACTCGCACATCGGCTACAATCTGAAGCTGACCGATATGCAAGCGGCGGTGGGTGTCGCCCAACTCCAAAAGCTGGACGGTTTCATCGAAGCACGGCAGCGCAATTTCGCTCTGCTGCGCGAAGGTCTGCGCGACCTGGAGGAGTTTTTCGTGCTGCCGGAAGCCACGGCGGGTGCGGAGCCGAGCTGGTTCGGATTCCCCATCGCGGTGCGTGCGGGTGCGCCGTTCACGCGCCACCGCGCGATCCACGAACTGGAGAAGCGCAAGATCGCCACGCGCCTGTTGTTCGGCGGCAACCTGGTGCGGCAGCCGGCTTACCAGAATGTGGCGTATCGCATTGCGGGGCCGCTTACCAACACCGACTTTGTGATGGATCGGGTGTTCTGGGTCGGCGTGTACCCGGGCATCACGCCGGCCATGCTGGAGTACGTTTTGGACAGCTTCCACGCGATTCCCCAGGCGGCGCAGGCGGCGATCTGAGAGAGTGGCCATGGAGAATCCACTGGCGCGCGATCTGGACCATGTCCTGTCCCATACCGAGGAATTGTGGGCGGCAACGCGGGGCGAGCGCTTTTTTCTGACCGGCGGCACCGGGTTTGTGGGCACGTGGTTGACGGAGAGCCTGCTGTGGGCCAACCGCCGCCTGTCCCTGGGGATTTCGGCGGTGCTGTTGACGCGCCATCCGGACGCGTTCCGGCAGCGTTCGCCGCATCTGGCGGGCGACCCCGCGGTGACCTTGTGGGCGGGCGACGGCGCCACGTTTCCTTACCCCGATGGAGCGTTTCCGCTGGTGGTGCACGCGGCCACGGAACGCTATTTCCCGCCCGATGCGGAGCATCCGGCATCCACCCTGGACCTGGATCTGGCGGCCACGCGGCGCGTGTTGGAACTGGCGCGCACGCGCGGTGCCCGGCGGCTGTTGTTCACCAGTTCGGGCGCGGTCTACGGCAAGCAGCCGCCCACACTCGCGCACATACCCGAGGATTATCCGGGCGCGCCGCTCCCTACCGACACAAGTTCGGCTTACGGACAGGGCAAGCGCATCTCGGAGTTTCTCTGCGGCACATGGTCCCAGGTATACGGTTTCGACGCCGTCATCGGCCGCCTGTTTGCGTTCGTAGGCCCGATGCTGCCGCTGGACGCTGGTTACGCGGTGGGCAACTTCATCCGCGACGCCATGGCGGGCGGCCCGGTGCGGATTGGCGG
>JADGNT010000649.1 GCA_017883345.1 Candidatus Solibacter sp.
TCCGCGCTGGTCATCTTCCTGGGCTTCAACCTGACCTTCTTCCCGCAGTTCATCCTGGGCTACCTCGGGATGCCGCGGCGCTATCACGCGTATCCGGAAGAGTTTCAGGTACTCAACGTCCTCTCCACCGCGGGCGCCAGCGTCCTGGCCGTCGGCTACATGATTCCCATGATCTACTTCATCTGGTCCCTGCGCTACGGCAAGGTGGCTCCGGCCAACCCCTGGGGCGCCACCGGGCTCGAATGGAAGACCTCATCGCCGCCGCCGGTCCACAACTTTGAAGAAACTCCGGTGGTCACGCACGGAGCTTACGACTACGCCAGTCTGATGGCGGAGGAGGTCGAAGTTGGCTGATCACGCTCCCACGGAAACCCTCGCGCTTCGCGTGCAGTTCGATACCGAGGCGCAGCAGAAAGACGCCGCGACCCTCGGCATGTGGCTCTTCCTGGTCACCGAAATCATGTTCTTCGGCGGCATGTTCGCCGTCTACACTATCTACCGAAGCTGGTATCCGGACGTGTTTGCGATCGCGTCCAGCAGCCTCAATCAGATCATCGGCGCCCTCAATACCGGCGTCCTCCTGCTCTCCAGTTTCACCATGGTCATGGCCGTGCGCGCGGGGCAACTCGGACAACAGAAGGCGATCGTGATTTTCCTGATCCTCACCCTCCTGTTCGGCGGCATCTTCCTCGGCGTGAAGGCCTACGAGTGGAACCAGAAGTTTGAAGAGCACCACATTCCGGGCCAGGCGGCGTTCCATCTGGACGGCGTTCTGCCCGGCGACCAGGGCCACGCCCAGTTGTTCTTCTCCATCTATTTTGCGATGACCGGTTTGCACGCGCTGCACATGGTGATCGGCGTGGGGATTCTGCTCATCCTGATCGTGCAGGCCCGTAAGGGCAGGTTCTCGGCGTCCTACTACACGCCGGTTGACGTGGCCGGGCTCTACTGGCACTTCGTCGACATCATCTGGATCTTCCTGTTCCCGCTGCTCTACCTGATCGACCGCCACCTGGTTAAATAGTCATGAGCCAAATAGTCATGAGCCATCCACCCGAACAAACTCATATCGATTCCGTCGGAACCTACGTAAAGATCCTGCTGGCGCTGCTGGTCGCGACCGCTGTGACCACCGCGGTCTCCCGCGTCGATCTCGGAGCGTTCAGCACCGTGGTCGCGCTTGGCATCGCGTGTGTGAAGATGCTCCTCGTGGCGCTATTCTTCATGCACCTCCGCCACAGTACGAAGCTAACCAGGTTGGTGGTGTTGGGCGGCCTGCTGTGGCTGGCGATCCTGCTGCTGCTCACCATGACGGACTTCGCCACCCGCGGCATTCTCGGCGTACCTGGAAAATAGTGGCATAAGGCTGCGCCTTGTGCATCCATTCAGAGGTGGGACGGACGATCGCCTTTTGTCGTCTGTCGGGATGGGACCTCGGCCCGCGAACCTTCATGAAGAACTGAGCGGGCACGCTGACTGGCAGGATGTGGCGCACGCACTCCTGCGTGCCGCGTCGGCACTCCTGCCGACGCTCCGGCGCGCCGACTTGGGAGGACGCGTTCCTGTGCGGTGGTAAAATCACCCTCGCGGGATGCCTACGATCAGCACCTTCTACGGGATTTTGATTCGGATGTTCTTCAATGATCACGCGCCGCCCCACTTTCACGCCCGCTACGGTGAGTTCGAAGCTACGATCGACATCGGCACTCTGGCGGTCATCCAGGGCCAACTACCGGGCCGGGCTTTGAACCTGGTCCAGGAATGGGCGATGATACATAGAGAGGAATTGCTCGAAGGCTGGCGGCTCTGCCGCGAGAATAGACCCCCGGCGAAGATTGAGCCGCTGGCGTGAGCGAAGTATAGTTCGATGTATTGGGACGTAATTGAAGTGAAACCGGAGCCGGACTACTGCCTCTTTGTCCAATTCAAAGACGGACTGAAGGGACGTGTGCGCTTGCGGCGGGAAGATCTGACGGGTGCACTCGCGCCGCTGCGAGATGTGCAGTTTTTCAAGCAGGTTTTCATTGATTACGGCGCGGTCGCGTGGCCCGGCGAGATCGATCTGGCGCCGGATGCTATGTACGCTCAGGTCGCCAGCCAGTGTCATGAGCCGCAGCAGGCGTAGGCCGAGTCACCCCCCACTTACTTTTCCGTCTCCCTCAGCAGCTCCGCCAGATACTTCCCCCAGATGGCCGGAATCGAGTGCGTACCGTGGCCGCGCGTATCATCGCCGATGGGAATCAGGATGTAGCGCCCGCGCTTCACGCGTTTGATTTCGCGTTCCAGAATGCCCAGCTCCGGAGGATTCACCTGGTCGTCGGCCGAGTTCACCGCCAACAGCGGCGCCTGGATCTTCTCCAGATCGGGCTGCGGATTGTAGTCGCGCGAGCTATCGAACTGGTACAGCATGTCGTTCGCGTCCGCCGGCCGCGCTTCGTAAAAGCGGCGTTCGAACAGGGCGTCGGCCTGCTCGCGCGTGGGTGCTTGCTTGAGCAGTTCGAGCGGGCTTGACGTCATCATGAAGAGCGCGAAATTCGCCGCCACCATGTTACTCAACGGACCCTGGTACTCGCCGTTGTTCCAGTTCGGGTCCCGCGTAATGGAATCCACGATCATCTTGCGCAGCATGCGATTGCGCCCGCCGATCTCCACCGGCGCCGAAGCCAGCGGCATCAGCGCGTCCATGAAGTCCGGGTACATCGTGCCCCACATCCAGGTGTGCATGGCCCCCATCGAGGTCCCCATCACCAGCCGCAGATGATTCACCCCGAGCTTTTCGGCCACCACCCGGTACTCGCCGTGCACCATATCCGTGTAGGTGTAGTGCGGGAACTTCATGTGCAGCCCATCGCTCGGCTTGCTGGATTTTCCGTGCCCGATATCGTCCGGCAGGATGATGAAGTACCGGGTGGCGTCCAGCAGTTGCCCCGCGCCGAAGAGTTGTCCGGCGAAGGTGGGTGAGAGAAACCCGCGTCCGCTGCCGCCGGTGCCGTGCATGATCAGCACGGCGTTGGTCACCACGCCGGCCGCGTTTTTCACCGGCGCACCGAGGGTCGTGTAATGCAGATTCAGTCGCGGCAGCATCTCGCCCGTGGTGAATTGGAAATCGGTGATGGCGTAATCGCCTTCGGTGGGTGCGGGGTAATCCGCGGCCGCCAGCGGAGCGGCGAGAAATACGAGGAACGCGGCAAGGGCAGTTCGCGACATGCCAACGATCCTATCGCATACTGGGAAGCGATGCGATTCCTGCTCGCGCTGCTCACCCTGCTCCCGCTGGCCGGCGCCGCTGGTCACGCGGCGTTGCGTAACCCCAACGCCCGCTTCTGGCGGAAGCACGCGCCGGCGCAGTACCGCGTGCGCGTGGAAACCTCGCGCGGCGCGTTCGTTCTGGAAGTGCATCGCGACCGGGCGCCCATCGGCGCGGATCGCTTCTACAACCTGGTCCGCGCCGGCTTCTACGATGACTCGCGCTTCTACCGCGTGACCGCGCGCTTCGCGCAGTTCGGCATCCCCGGGAATCCCGCCGTCGCCGCCGTCTGGCGCACCCCCACACTGCCCGACGACCCGGTGCGCGAATCCAACACGCGCGGCCGCTTTGCCTTCGCCATGACTGGCCCGAATGCGCGCACCACGCAGATCTACATCTGCAAAACGGATATGACCAGCCAGGATAAGGATGGCTTCGCACCGCTCGGCATGGTGGTGGAAGGCATGGATGTGGTCGACCA
>JADGNT010000057.1 GCA_017883345.1 Candidatus Solibacter sp.
CGCGGCCGGGGGCGGCCGCGGAGGGGCACTTCGGCCTCGCGGCGCACGACTACACGCACTCCACGGCGCCCAATCGCCGCTTCGCCGACCTGGTGACGCAGCGCTTGCTCAAGGCGCTTCTGGCGCACCAACCCGCCCCCTACTCGGACGATGAATTGGATGCCACCGCGCGCAACTGCACGCTCAAGGAAGACGCCGCGCGCAAGGTGCAGCGCGACATGACCAAGCGGATTGCGGCGGTGGCCCTGGCCGAACGTGTGGGCCAGAAGTTCGCGGCGGTGGTCACCGGCGTGACGCCGAAGGGCGTCTTCGTGCGCATCAGCGAGCCTCCGGTGGAAGGGCGGTTGATGCGCGGCGAGCAGGGCGTGGATGTGGGCGACCAGATTCAGGTCACGCTGCTCAGCACCGATGCGCAGCGCGGGTTCATCGATTTCGGGAGATAGATTGTCATGACACCATCACCGGACGGCAGGATTGCCATGTTGCGCCACACGGTGGCGACGCTGGCGTATCGCGGCGGCAAGGCGCTGCGCGGCGCGCCGGCCGAGTTCGCCGGCTACGGGTCGCGTACGCCGGGGCAGATTCTGGCGCACCTTTGCGATCTGTTCGACTGGGCGCTGAAGCTGGCCGACGGCAAGCACGAGTGGCACGATTCCCCGCCGCGGGCGTGGGACGCGGACATCGCGCGATTCTTTGCGGGACTGGAGGCATTCGACCGCCGGTTGGCCAGCGGGGTCCCACTGGGCGTCGAGCCCGAGCGCCTGTTTCAGGGCCCGGTGGCGGATGCTCTGACGCACGTAGGACAGATCGCCATGCTGCGCCGCATGGCGGGATGTCCGATGAGCGGCGAGAATTATTTCGTGGCGAAGATCGAAACGGGCCGCGTCGGCGCGGATCAGGAGGCCGCGGTGAAAGTGTTCTGACGGGGCGCGGAGAAAACATATTGGGCCACCGATGAACACCGATAGCACAAGAACGTTTTTATCCGTGTTCATCGGTGTTCATCTGTGGCCAAAGACTTGGCTTGCGGTTTTCGGTGCGGCCCCACGTTAAGCGCAAGCGCGCCGAGAATGCCGAGCAGCGTCATCCCCGCGCCGAGGTACACGCTGACGGGGCGATAGCGCATGGTGATGGTGTGCGTACCGCGCGGGACGGCGACACCGCGCATGGCGCCATTGACTTCGTGGATTTCGGCGCGGCGGTGATCGACGCGCGCGCGCCAACCGGGGAAGAAGGTATCGGAGAGGACCACCATGCCGTCGCAGGCCATCTCGGCGCGGATGGCGAGGCGGTCGGGCGCGTGTTCGATGAGTTGGACGGTGTCCGGCGCGGCGCAGGTCTCGACCGGCGGAGGCGGCCCCAACATGTGCGCCTTGTGGCGGAAGGATTCCGGATCCTGGTCCACCAGAAGGTTGCCCTCGGCAGTGTTCGGCACGCGCACCAGTTGGTGGACCGCCCAGGCGCGCGGGAAGGCGTCGCGGCGGTAGACCTTCATGCCGCTGGCGCCGGCGAAGACTTCGTCGCCCGCGTCGGGCTGAGGGGCGGTGGCGATGGTGTAGGCGACGCCGTACATGCGGCGGCCGTTCAGGCTGAAGAATTGCGAATGAAGCACGTTGCTGGTGGCGCTGGCTAACATGCCGCCGTGCATTTCGACGCCATGGAAGGCGCCCCAGTTGGCCGCAAACGCATCCTGCGCGACCTCGGCACGCTGGAATCCGGGCTGCTTGCGCAGGTACCCGGCGATATCGGCGTTGGCGTGGATTTTGTCGAGCCACTGCATCTGGCCGCGGTCGGAGCGGTCGGCGAGGCCGTACTGGCCGGTGTTGCCGAGTTCCAGCAGGAGCAGGAGAACCAGCAGGACGCGCGCCTGAGTGGCGGACAGGGCATGGCGGCGCCAGGCGGCGAAGAGCGCGGCGGCAAGCAGTGCGATGACGGCGGTCAGGATGACGCGGTCGTCGCCGGGGAAGGTCAGTTTGTTGGCGAAGATCACGGCCTCGGCGATGGCCAGCGTCACCGCGCCGAATCCGGCCAGGATCCAGGTGCCGCGGGCGGTCCAGGAGGCGGCGAGTTCGTCGATCCCGAAGGCGGCCAGCGCGCCGGCCGCGAACTGGAAGAGCACCACCACGGCGGAAGGCGAGCGCGCCTTGTTGAGTTGCGGGATGAGGGCGTAGAGCGCTCCCTGAAAGACGCTGTTGTGGCCCAAGGAGTAGAGGACGGCGGCGAGAGCCAGCGCGGCCAGCAGGCGCACGCGGGCGTCGCGCCACACGGCGGTGACGGCGAGCAGAGCCAGCGAGAGGGCGACCACTCCGAGGAAGGGATCGAAATTGGCTTTCACGCCGGGGAAGACGATGCCGAAGAGGCTGTACGCCCAGAGGTCGTAGTGGGCGTGGACGGAGTAGGGGACAGGCTGGTACCACGCAATGGCCTCGGGCCCGCCCACCCAGCGTTTGGCGAGGCGGCCGTACTCGTAGGCGGGGAGTGTTTGCATGGCGCCGCTCAAGCCGGCGAACAGGAGCGCGACAGCGGCGGGAACCAGCAGGCGCCGATTCTCTCGCAGAAAATTCCCGCGGGCGAGGAGGTAGATCCAAACCCCGGCCGAGGCGACGGCGGTGAAGAGGGGGACCTGATGATGGCCGCTCAGAAAGGCGATGCCCAGGAACATGCCGGAGAGCGCGGCGTTAGCGGCGGGCCGCGGGCCGCGCGAGGCTCGCAACTGGAAGAGGAACACCAGGGGGATCCAGACGGCGCCGTTCATCATCTGCGGCCAGCCCGTGTTGCCGAGGTAGCCGGAGAGGCTGAAGATGAGACCGCCGGCGAGGCAAGCGGTGCGGGAACGCCCGAGGCTGCGGCAGAAGAGATAGCAGAAGCCGGCCGCCATCAGGTGAATCGCCACGTAATACCAGGCCAGGGCCCAGCCCGCGATATAGCCATCCTTCAGCGGCAGCAGGAAGAGGATCCAATTCAAGGGATAGGCGGCGCCGGGCTGCGCCTGTCCGAAGAGCGGTTGGCCGGTCCATAGGTAGGGATCCCAGAGCGGGAAGCGGCCGGCGTGCCACTCCTGGGCCTGCACGGTGAACCAGGGCAGGACCTGCTCGGCCAGGTCGGGGCCGGTCATCCACTCGAACTGGCGGGTGAGGGTGAGTTTCCAATAGTAGCCGGCCATCACCAGGAACAGGAGGGCGGCGATACGGAGGCGGTTACGCGATTCGGAAGGATCCATATTCCTGGACTGCCGCCTCCTGTTCTTCGACGCCGCGGACGTCGCCCCACCGCGGGCCGCGGTGCAGCATACCGGCCAGTTCCGAAAGCTTGGCTACGGGGCCGACGGCGTAGACTTCGACGCGCCCGTCGTCGAGATTGCGGGCATAGCCCGTGAGGCCGAGTTCCACGGCCGCACGCTGCGCGAAGTAGCGATAGCCGACGCCCTGCACGCGCCCGCGGATGAGCCATCGCCGCGCGTCATTTGCTTTGCCGGCCGGTTTGGTCATAGCGGCAAATCATAGTGTAGCGTCGATGCCCAGTTCCTTCGTGCACCGCTTCCAGGGACTTTCAGGCTGGCGGCACTTCGGCGGGATGGCGACTTGGCGCTCATGTGGATTGCTTCCGGATGGCCGAACGCCCAGGAACGGCCACATTCCGGTAGCCGGACTTTCAACGGTGCTTCACGGAAACTGTCACGATCAGAAGGCGTCTTACCGACTACTGACCGACTCCAACGGCGGAGCGCTTGGCGAGCGAAGGGTCCGAATATCCCGCATCGGTGGTTGGCCAAAGAAACGGCTGTATTCGCGGTTGAATTGGCTGGCGCTTTCGTATCCGACCTCGAAGGCCGCACTTGCGGCGTCCAGACCATCCATGAGCATGCGTCCCCGCGCTGCCTGCAACCGAAACTGTTTCTGATACTGAAGAGGACTCATGGCGGTCAGCACCCGGAAATGATGGTGCAGCGTGGATACGCCCATGCCCGCGATTTCCGCGAGATCTTCCACCCGGAGCGGCTTCGCATAGTTCGCCCTGATCCAGGCGATCGCTTTTGCCGTTCGGTGGCTCTGCTCTCCTAGCGTTGCAATCGCTCGAAGGCGTGCTCCCTCCGCACTGCCAAGGATCCGGTAGATGATCTCGCGTTGAATCAGGCCACCGAGAAAGGGAATGTCCCGCGGCGTGTCCAGCAGGTCCACGAGCCGGCAGCATGCACTGAGAAATGGCACCGTGGTCTCACCGGTCGCCATGCCAGGACTGTCAGACGGCGCCTCAGCCACCTGAATCTCCTCCCGGCTGAGAAGCTCTCGGACCACGGGCATTTCGAGTTTGAGCGACAAGGCCAGGCAGGGCACCTCTTCACTTGCCTCGATCACCCGGCTGACGACCGGCAAATCGACCGACGTCAGCAGGAATCGCGACGCATCGTAGATGAAAACGTTTCGGCCGAGTTCTACGCGCTTTCGCCCTTGGGCGATCACGGTCACGCTCGGCTGGTAAGTCATTGAGCACGGAGCGGTCGGTGCGGTCCGCCGGTGGAGCGTCAGCCCTTGGATATCCGTTGCCCGGTTCTCTGCGGAGCCAATGAACAATGCAATCTTGCGAGCCAGCTCCGTCCGCAATTCGTGTGCTGGATCTCGTAACAGAGACGCCTCTCCACTGCGGTTCCTCATGGTCACGGTTTCGCTCTCCTCTACCCCTAGGATAACCGCTGGCTCTGTGCGTGGGTCAACAGTGCGAGAGGAATAGGCAATAAATCGGAAGGATCGGGATACCGCTTCAACGGCGCCCGATCCTAACCTGGAGATGAGGGGAAACGGTTCCTAAAGGAGAAAGAATGCAGAAGCGCAAACTTGGAAAGAGCGGCCTGGAAGTTTCGGCGATCGGGCTCGGCTGCATGGGAATGAGCTTCGGTTACGGCCCGGCCAAAGACAAGCAGGAAATGATCCCTCTTATCCGGGCAGCCGTGGAACGCGGCGTCACGTTCTTCGATACTGCGGAAGTGTACGGCCCGTTCATAAACGAAGAACTCGTGGGTGAAGCCCTCGCTCCCTTCCGTGAGCAGGTGGTGATCGCCACCAAGTTCGGGTTCAAACTTGATCCGAACACCGGCAAACAGGCCGGGCTGAACAGCCGGCCAGAGCACATCAAGCAGGTCGCTGAGGGCTCGCTGGAGCGGCTCAGGGTCGAGACAATCGATCTTTTCTATCAGCACCGTGTTGACCCGGACGTGCCGATCGAAGACGTGGCGGGGGCGGTGAAGGACCTGATTCAGGAAGGCAAGGTCAAGCACTTCGGCCTATCTGAAGCAGGAGCGAAGACGATTCGTCGCGCTCACTCTGTCCAGCCGGTCACCGCCCTTCAGAGCGAATACTCGCTGTGGACAAGAGGCTCTGAGAAGGAAGTGCTGCCGACCGTAGAGGAGCTTGGGATCGGCTTCGTCGCGTATAGCCCTCTGGGTAAGGGCTTCCTCACGGGCAAGATGGACGAAAACACCAAGCTCGACAGCTCCGATTTCCGCAACATTCTGCCCCGGTTCACGCCCGAGGCGATGCGAGCAAATCGAGCGCTTGTCGATCTGCTCGGCAGCATCGGAGAACGGACGAAGGCGACACCTGCTCAGATTGCGATCGCGTGGCTCCTTGCCCAAAAGCCGTGGATTGTTCCCATCCCAGGCACCACGAAACTGGCGCGCCTCGAGGAGAACATCGGAGCAACTGCCATCGAACTTACTCCGGACGATCTCCGTGACATCGACAGCGCCGCCTCGAAGATCACGGTGCAAGGGGCTCGATATCCCGAACACATCGAGCAAATGACCGGTCGCTAAACGACCACCAAGTGAAGGAATTCTGAAATGGACATCAAACGAAGCGGTTCACAGCCTTCCGGCAATGGACCGGCAGAGTATTTTACCGGCACGGTGCGGGTTGACCCGCTGTTCAACCCGCCCGCTCCGGCGCGTGCTTTCGGCGCCAGTGTCACCTTTGAACCCGGTGCCCGTACGGCATGGCATACACACCCGCTCGGTCAGACCCTGATCGTGACGACCGGCTGTGGCCGAGTACAGCGTTGGGGCGGGCCGGTCGAGGAAATCCGGCCGGGTGATGTGGTCTGGATTCCGCCCTCTGAAAAGCACTGGCATGGGGCGACGCCAACCACGGCGATGACCCATATCGCCATTCAGGAGCAGCTTGACGGCAAGGCCGCCGACTGGATGGAACACGTCAGCGACGAACAATACAAGGCCTGACTAAGGGCCGAAAAGGGAAATAACAGGAGCACAAATGATGTACAACACGAAGGCTTACTCCGCTACGAGTGCGGCATCGCCGCTTGCCTCCACAACGATCGCGCGGCGCGATCCAACCGAACACGACGTGCAGATTGAAATCCTGTTCTGCGGGATCTGCCACTCTGATCTCCATTCGGTCCGCAACGAGTGGAGCGAGTTCCTGCCCACTGTCTACCCGATTGTCCCGGGCCATGAGATCGTCGGGCGTGTCACCAAAGTTGGCTCAGCAGTTACCAAGTACAAGCCCGGCGACCTCGCCGCGGTCGGCTGCCTCGTCGACTCGGACCGCACCTGCCCCCGGTGTAAGGCTGGGCTTGAGAATTTCTGCCCGAACCTGACGCTCACCTTCAACTCCCCGGACAAGCACCTCGGAGGCGTCACCTATGGTGGCTACTCCGATAGCATCGTCGTCGATGAACACTTCGTTCTGCGAGTCCCCTCCAACCTCGATCTCGCCGGGGCCGCACCGCTCCTCTGCGCTGGCGTCACAACATATTCGCCCATGCGCCACTGGGGCATCACCAAAGGCAAGAAGGTCGGCGTGGTCGGTCTCGGCGGGCTGGGTCACATGGGCGTGAAGTTTGCACATGCGTTTGGAGCCCACGTGGTTGTCTTCACGACCTCACCCAAGAAGAAGGAGGATGCGCTCCGGCTCGGCGCCGATGAAGTTGTCGTCTCCCGCAATGCCGACGAGATGAAAAAGCACGCGGGCAGCTTCGACTTCATCCTCGACGCAGTCTCCGCCGGGCACGACATCAACGCCTATCTCAACCTGCTCGGCCTCGACGGCAACCTTACCCTTGTCGGCGCTCCCGCGAAGCCCCTGGGCGTCTCTGCCTTCGGCCTCATCATGGGCCGCCGCAATCTCTCCGGCTCTAACATCGGCGGTATCCCCGAGACCCAGGAGATGCTCGACTTTTGCGGGGCACATAACATCACCGCCGATGTCGAAGTCATCCCCATCCAGAAGGTCAACGAGGCCTACGAGAGGGTGGTCAAGTCCGATGTGAAGTACCGCTTCTCGATCGATATGGCTTCTCTCAAATCTGAGTAGCACAAAGAATATGTCCGAATCACGGGTAGTCGGGAAGCTGCCTCGCTCACGCCAACCTGACGCCTTACGCGCGACCCGCCAAGGTGGAGCCATGCGCCCAGGAAGTCTTCTGGGAGATTGAATCCGCCAGATCGATCAAACGGCAGCTACTGACAGTTCTCCTCGCCGCAGCTCAATGCGATTAACTCCGTCGGGAGCCGGCACGCTTGGCAATCTCCGCCAGGGACCGCAGCGCGGCGTTCACCGCCGCCGCGTTCGGAAACAGGTCGGCAACTTCGGGGTCGAGTAGGTGGCGAAGACGTCGATAACGACGTTCACGCGGCCGGCGGCCGGCGCTTGTGCCAATCGGTGTGGGACTGGAATTCGCGGCCGATGGCGAGCAGGGTGTTCTCGGAGAACGGGACGCCCACCACCTGGAGAGCGACGGGCATGTTGTCGGCGAAACCGCAAGGCAACACCAAGGCGGGGAGTCCGGCGAGATTGCCCATCGGAATGATGGAGCGGAAGCCGGGATCCTTGGGCGGAGGGCCAGCGGCGCCGCGGTCGAGCGGCTGATCGATTTTGGAAGCGATGGCGGCGCGGCCGGGGGCGAGCAGGACGTCCACCGAGCCGAAGATCCGGCCGACCGCGTCCTGTATCAGGCGGCGCAGGCGCATCGCCTTCAGGTAGTCCTTGGCGGACAGTTCCAGGCTGGCTTTGAGGCCGGCGATCTGCGGCTTGTCGGCCAACTCATCGACCTTGCCGCTAGCGATCAGCGGCTCGAAAATCGACCCCATTTCGCCGGCCAGAATGGTGGAAAGCGCCGCGCCATAGGGGAAGTCCGGCAGCTTGGTTTCCACGAATTGCATGCCGGACGCCTTGAGGACTGCGATGGCGGCCTCGAAGGCGGGGCGGGTGGCGGGTTCGGCCCACTCGGCGAAATCGGCGGGCGCGTATCCCACGCGGAGATCCTTCATGGGGCGCGCGTATTGGGGCGTGTAGTAAAAGCTCTTGCCGGCGGAACCGGGGTCCTTGGAATCCTTGCCGGCGATGGCTTGCAGGATGACACCGCAATCTTCGGCGCTGCGCGCGAAGGGGCCGAGCTTATCCAGGGTCCAGGAAAGCGCCATGGCGCCGTGGCGGCTCACCAGTCCGTAGGTGGGGCGCAAGGCGGTGACGCCGCAGAAGGATGCCGGGGTGACGATGGACCCTGAAGTTTCCGAGCCGATGGCGAAGGGCACCAGTCCGGCGGCGACGGCGGCGGCCGATCCGCTGGAGGAACCACCGGACCAGCGCGTGCGGTCCCAGGGATTGAGGCCGGGGCCGGTGAGGGAGGCGGAGGGGAAACGGTAGCCGCCGCCGCCGGCGAGTTCCACCATGGAGAGCTTGCCGGCGAGTACGGCGCCAGCGGCGGAAAGCTTCTCGATCACCGTGGCGGTGTAATCGAAGACCTGGCCGGCGTAGGGCTTGGCGCCCCAGGTGGTGGGCTGCCCGGCGAAGGCGAGCAGATCCTTGACGCCGTACGGGATGCCTTGCAGCGGGCCGCGGTAACGTTGGCGCTTGAGTTCCTTATCCACCTCTTTGGCCTGACGGAGGGCTTCCTGGTGCAGCGGCAGGGCGAGCGCGTTATAGCGCGGGCCGAGTTGCTGGAGCCGTTCGGAGAAGGCGCGCGCCAGATCTTCGGCGGAGAACTCCCTGGCTTTGAGGCTGGCGTTCAGTTCGGAAAGAGGGGCGAAGAAGGTGTCGGTGCCGATGGAGGCCATGCATGCTCCTCAGGCCTTGAATTGGAAGGCCGGCTCGGTGGCCATGGGGATTGGGGTAGTGGCGAGCGCGGCGGCGTTCGCCTGCAAGCGGTCGCGGGCAGTCTTCAGATCGTTGTCTGGAGCGGGGGTGGGAGTGGGAGCGGGTTGGGGTTGCTGCGCGGCCATGGCGGTGGCGGATACCAACACGGTAGCCAGTTTGCGGCGGGTCAGCTTCATGTTTCACCTCGACGGGGGCAGGGCGTGGCCGTTGCCGGAGAGTGCCTCCAGCGCGGCCTTCTGCATGACGGAGCGCGGCGCGGTTTCGCCGGTCCAGATTTCGAACTGGCGCACGGCTTGTTCGATGAACATGTCCAAGCCCGGAACGACGGCTTTGCCCTGCTCCCTGGCGTGCTTGACGAGCACGGTTTCGAGCGGGTTGTACACCATGTCGAAAACGATGTCGGCGGGGATCCTGTCTTCGAAGAAGCACTCGTTGACGTGCGGGAACATGCCGAGCGGGGTGGCGTGAATCACGGCGTCGAAGTGGTGGGAATCGAGCTGCTCCTTGAGGAGCGATTCGGCGCCGCAGATCTTGCCGAGGGCGCGGACGCGGTCGGCATTGCGGCCCACCAGGGTAATCTTGGCGCCGGCGTCGGAAAGCGCGCAAGCCGCGCTACGGGCGGCGCCGCCGTTGCCGACGATCAGCACGCTGGCGTTGGCGATTTTGAGCAGGCGGGAGAGCGGGCCGGTGACGCCGGCGGCGTCGGTATTGGTGCCGCGCCACTTGCCGGCCTTGCGCCAGACGGTGTTGACGGCGCCGATGCGGCGCGCCAGCGGTTCCACCACGTCCAGGTAGCGGATGATCTTCTGCTTGTGGGGGATGGTGACGCTGCAACCGGAGAGGGGAAGTTTGGCGGCCAGCGAGAAAAAATCGCGCAGGCATGCCGGGGAGACCAGAAACGGCAAATAGACGGCATCCACGCGTTTGGATTGAAATGCGCGGTTGTGCACGGCGGGCGATATGGAGTGGCGTACCGGGTCTGCAATCACGCCGTAGATCTTGGTGGATTTGCCCAGCTTTTCGACGCGATAGAGATGGCGCAGGAAGCGCGAACTCACCTGGCCGGCGGCGGTGCCTTCGGAGTACATGGGGGCGGCATAGGTATACACGCCGCCGAATACCGGCGAGAGCACGCGCGTGGGAAACCCGAGTTCGCCCATGGCCAGGACGATCAGGCGGTGCTTGGGCAGCGCTTTGGCGGCGGCGAGGACGCGCACATTGTCGCTGGGCTTGCGGGCCGTGGTGACGATCTTATAGGCATCCGCCTGCACCTTCATGACCCGGTTGACCACCGTGTCCATGGGGGGCGTGGCTTCGAAATTGTGATAGGAGACGATGACGTAGGTGCGGCCGCGGAACTGGCTCAGACGGTCCTGCGCCACCTCGGCGGTTTCGATCTCGATATCGATGGCGTGCGCGCCATTGCGCACGGCCAGGTCAAGCACCGCAAGCTGTTCCTCAATGCTGCCGTTGAATTTGCCGTGGTTCTGGTGGCGCCGGCAGGTGGCCAGGAGGATGCAATCCGGGTACTGTTCGAGGAACTGTGGGATGGCCTCCGCGCCTTTACAGGGACTGCTCAGGTAATCCAGGCGGAATTCAAGGAAGATCTCGCCGGCCTCGGCTTCGCGGCGGGCGTGCTCCAGCAGTGTTGGAACGTCTGGCAGGCCCAACGCGATGCATATGCGGGGGAGCGACCTGGTCTGCGCCATTGGATCGTAAGGACCTTTAGGATAACACGGGTGCGGAGAGGTTCCGCTCAGCTCAGTGGGACAGACGATCGGTTTGTGTCGTCTGTCAACCGGCCGTGCTTTAGCGAGGCTGGGCTGGGCTTGACAGACCACAAAAGGCGATGGTCTGTCCCACCTGTGCTAAGCGGCCGGAGGCGGGGTCAGTCTGGCCTTCCACTCATCCAGGATGGCGGCGGTCGAGGTGGTACCGATACGGGTGCAGCCGGCCTGGTAAACCTCCAATACCTGGTCTAGCGTGCGGATGCCGCCGGCGGCTTTGACGCCGATTTCCTCGGGAAGGTGCCGGCGCATCAGGGCGATGTCCGCCAGAGTGTAGCCGGAGGGGGCAAAGCCGGTGGAGGTCTTGACGAAATCGACTTCCGCCCGCTCGCAGCAGCGGCAGGCGATGATCTTCAATTCGTCGGTGAGGTAGGCGTTTTCCAGGATCACCTTGAGCAGCGCGCCTTCCTTATGGCAGAGTTCGGACATCTGGAGGAGTTCCATCTGCACGTGCTGAAACTCGCGCGAGAGGAGTTTGGAGATGGCGATCACCATGTCGATCTCCCGGGCGCCGCGGCGCAGCAGGTCGCGCGCTTCGTAGAGCTTGGTGGCGGTGTTTTCGGAGCCGTGCGGGAAGCCGCAGACAGCGCCCGCTTTGACGCTGCTGCCCTGCAAGGTGCGGACCGCCAGATCGATATCGCAGGGCCGCACGCTGGCGCAGGCGATGTGGTACCGCTTGGCGAGTTCCAGCCCCTCGATCACCTGTTCGTCCGTGAGTTCCGGTTTGACCAGCGGATGGTCGATGAGTTTGGCCAGAGACTCGCAGGTAGTGAGCGCGAGCATCGCTTCACTTCTTGCGCTTGGCTGGGGTGCGCGCGGGGGCGGCCGGCGCTCCGCAGTTCAGGCCGAGCGCTTTGCGCTCGGTGCACGCCTGCACGCTCTGGTCGCTCTTGGGGTAGCGCTTGATCACTTCCATGAATTCGTTGGCGCCTTCGGTCTTGTGTCCCTGCATTTTGACCAACGCGCGGCCCTTGTAGAGCAAGGAATCCGCCGTTTTGTTGTTATCGGGGTACTTCTCCAGCACCATGTCGAATTCCTTGACCGCGGTTTCGTAGTTGGCCTGTACGAAGTGAACCATCGCGATGTAGAACTGCGCGTTGGGAGCGTAGTCGGTGTTGCCGTAGTACTTCAGATAATCGGCGAACTCCTGAACGGCCAGGTCGTACTTGCCGCTGACGTAGTCCTGGCGCGCCGCGTTGTACATTTTTTCCGCCGACATTGGCGCCACATCGGAAGGGGAAGCGGCGGAGGGCTGGCCGGCTTGCGCCGGGGGCGCGGCCGGGGGTGCGGCCGGGGGCTGCTGATTGACTTTGATGGCGTTGTTGATATCGGTTAACTGGACCTGCAAGCGGTTCATGAGGGCGGTGAGATCGCCGACTGCCTGCCCCAGAGTGCGCAGTTCGCCGCCCATTTCGTTGAGGCGCGTGGAAAGGCCCAGCACCGGGGTGGCGATTTTTTCGGTCTGGTCGCGCAGGTTCTTCTCGATGTTGCTCGAGATGAC
>JADGNT010000650.1 GCA_017883345.1 Candidatus Solibacter sp.
TCTTCCAGTTTGTCGTTACCCTGCATGCTGCCGCGCAGATCCGAAAGCCGGTCCCGCAACTCCAGCAGCTCGCGCAGCGGCTTCACCTGCCGGGCGACGCTTTCGGGAGCGAAATCGTCGAGGCTCTTAAACGCGAGATCGACTTTCAGCTTGGGCGAGTCGGGATCCTCGCTCAGCTTGTTCTCCACTGCATACGCCAGATGGGGCTTCATGCTTTCCAGAACGGTATCGAAATTGTCCGGGTTGACCTCCACGAACTTTCGATCCTTCATCCGGGCCAGCGGCTGCGTTGGTTGCCCGGTGAAGTCGCCCATCACCCCCATCACAAAGGGTAATTCCTTCAGTTCGATGGCCCCGCCCACCTCGACGTCGTAGGTGATCTGTACGCGCGGAGAGCGGACGCGATCAAGTTTGTGTTGTGTGCTCTGTTTCGCCATTCGTCGTTCCCCCAAGTAGCCCGGTGCCCTTTTTCTACGGTCCGGCGCACAAGGCAGATTTAGACTACCAGATAAAATGAGAGCAGTCTAGGACTAATTCCGTCAGACCGCGACGGAACCCGCTCCGCTCGCGAAAAACGAGTACTAGTCACCCATGGCTCGTCAAACCGCTCTCCGCATGGAGGGACGGCGTTACACTCGGAGGAATGCCCACGCTTTACGACGAGGTGCTGTACCCCAATGCGCCGTTCGCGCAAACCCATCCCGACCGGCTCGCCACCCTCGCCATTCTCTTCGGCATGGACCCCGCCCCCATCCATCGCTGCCGCGTCCTCGAACTGGGCTGCGGCGACGGCGAGAATCTGATCCCGATGGCGTTTGAGAACCCCGCCGCCCAGTTCCTGGGTCTCGACGCGGCCGCAGTGGCAATTCGCGCCGGCAAGCAGGAAATCGCCACCCTCGGCGTGACCAATATCCGCCTCGAGCACATGGATATCATGGACGCAGGGCCCGACATCGGAACTTTCGACTATGTGATCGCCCACGGGCTCTATTCCTGGGTGCCCGAACCTGTGCGCGACAAGCTGTTGGCTTTGGCCAAGGCGGTGCTGGCGCCGCACGGCGTCGCCTTTGTAAGTTACAACGCGCTCCCCGGGGGCCGCCTTCGCCAGATGTTTCGCGACATGATGCTGTTTCACCTGGGCGGCGCCCGGGAACTCGACCCGCGGATCCACGGGGCGCGCGAGATCGTACAGTGGTTTATGGCCTGCCCGGCCGGGCTTGGCGAGTCGGGCCTTCTCCGTGCCCAGGCGGAGTCGATCATGGAGCGGCATCCGCAGGTCCTCTACCACGACGAGTTGGGCGAAGTCTATCATCCGGTCTACTTCCAGGAGTTTTTGGCGCACGCCGCGCGCTTCGGGCTGCAGTTTCTTTGCGAGGCTAACTATCACGACACGCAGCACGGAATGCTCCCCGCGGCCGCGGTGGCGCAGGTGGACCGTGTGGCCGGCGGCAACCGCATCCGCCGCGACCAGTACTTCGATTTCCTCAAGTGCAGAATGTTCCGCCAGACGCTGCTCTGCCACCAGGACATCGTGCTGCCGGATGCGCCGATTGCGGAGCGCGCCCGCCTGCTTTATGCCTCCTCCGCGGCCAAACCGGTTTCGGCCAAGCCGGATCTCAGCTCTGGCGTGGCGGAGGAGTTCCGCGGCGGCCACGGATCCGGGGTCACCACCGCTCACCCGTTTTCCAAGGCCGTCATGCAGCTCCTGAGCGAAGTCTGGCCGGAGACGCTGAGTTTTTCCGGCCTGCTGGCGTCGGCCACCCAACTCACCGCCGAAGATGCCAACCCGGCCGGTCTCGCCGACATCCTCATCGCCACCTACGCGGCGGGCGTGATCGAGTTGCACAGCGAGGCTGCGCACTGCATGGCCCGGGTCAGCCAGTTCCCAGTCGCCAGCCAATTGGCGCGGTCCCAGGCGCGTCGCGGAAGACTCATCACCACCACGCGGCATACCACCATCGAGGCCGCCGACGAGAAGGTACGCCTCCTGCTCGGCTTGCTCGACGGCGCGCACGATTTCGCCGCTTTGGCCCGCCAACTCGGATCGGCCCTACAGATGCCCGAGGCTGATCTGGCCAAGGGCATCCAGGCCAACCTGGCGCTGCTCGCCGACATGGGTGTGCTGGTCGCGTAGCGTAGCCTTGTAGCGTAGCCTTTCAGGCTGCCATGCCGCCATTCTTGGCGGCATGTCTTCAACCACCTTCTTGCGGAAACGGCTTTTCCGCAATCCACAACAGGCCGTTCGAAACCAAGGGTTCCAGCACCGCCAGGAACTCCCCGGCCGTCGTCTCCCCGGAGACCATGCCGCCGCCTTTGGCCTTCTCGAAATGCTCGCGCCAGCTTGTCTGCCCGTCGCACCGCGACGCGATCTGCGCCAACCAGGGCTGGAGGATGCACTCCGCCTCGAACGGCCGGTTGCACCGCAGCGAAAATACTTCGGGGACGAACTGGCCGTCCCGCACACGGTGTAAAACACCCATCTCGGCGTGCGGCGAAAGGCATGGCCGCAAGCCCATCAGCCTCTCTCGCGACGCGGCGTCGCGGACTTCGGTGTTCCACTCCAACAGCCATTCCACGTGCCGGGGAGTGAAGCCTTCGCCCTTCAGCACGCGCGCCGTGATCGCCGGGCACGCCGTCCCGTGGCGGCGCATCAACACACTTCCATAGAACAGGAACTGCACCTTGCGCCGCGCCCACATCTCGTGCCGGTAGAGAATATCCTCCACCAGAGTATTCTGTCCGAGAAACGAGTTCGCCGCCAGATCCTTGGGGCCCGTCAGCGTATACGCCGCCAGCACCAGATCGAACTCCGCTTGGGCCGCTCCCAGCCACAGCCGGAGGCGATCCTCAAACGGCTGGCCCTCGCAATCCGCCGCCGTGACCATGGTGTAGAACCGGCCGCCGGGGCGCAGAAATCGCGGCATGCCCGCCACGATGCGGCGCAGGATCTGTTCCCCGTCCTCGCCGCCGTCGCGAAAAATCATCGTGTTCTTCCGCGCCGGGACGTACGGAGGATGGGTCACGATCCGGTCGAAGGTGAGCCCCTCAACCGGCGCGTACAGGTCCCCCTCCAGCATGGAGGCGTTTTGGATGCCGTTCAGCCGCCGGTTGAACTCGGCAAATTGCACCGAGCGCGCCGCAATATCCGTCCCCCAGGCGTGCCGCGACCAGCGAGCCCCGTCGAGGGCCGCAATCCCCGAGCCGGTGCCGATATCCAGCAGAGCGTCGCACGGCGTTTCCGGAAGCGTCGACATGAACGCCACGGTATTCTCGATGGCCGCCGGATACACCGCATCGGTGGTCATCGGCAAGGGAGCATGGTCGGGCGTGGAAATCCGGTCGCTCGCCAGCACCATGCCCCGCGTGGGAAACAACGTACACCCACCGAACCACATTTCGTTGCGGACCGGATCCCGCGCCACCAGCCGCAACGCTGCCATCTGCCCCACCGCGCCCGGAGGCAGCAGCCGCTCCAAGGTCTCTCCCGCCACATACTCGCCGTCCATCAAGAGCAGGATCAATGCATCCAACGCCTGTTCCGCGGCCAGCAGGTTGGTACGGCCCCGCCAGATGGGCTGGTATTCGCCCATCCCGCCAATCCCCAGGCGTTCGCAAATCCGCTCGGGCGTGAAGCCGCACTGCGCCAGCATGTCGCGCAGCGCGGCGAACTCCGCGTCGCTGCCGAGCCGCGGCACGAGCCGGCGCGAAGC
>JADGNT010000651.1 GCA_017883345.1 Candidatus Solibacter sp.
GGCGTGCTGCATCCTGGGCAATGTGGCGCTGCAAGTTGGGCGGACGCTGGCGTGGGACCCGGCGGCGGGGCGGGTGGCGGGGGACGACGAAGCCAACCGCCTGCTGCGGCGGCCGTACCGCCAACCGTGGGTCCATCCGGAGCCGGGGCGGGTCTGAGACGGAACGCTGGCGCGGCGGCTTACCGGCGGAAGTTGACTTCGATCTGGGCTTCCACGGTGACCGGCTGGCCGCCCTTCATGCCGGGCTTGAATTGCCACCTGGTGACAGCTTCCATGGCCTTTTCATCGAGACCCAGGCCGATGCCGCGGAGCACCTTCATGTTGATGGCCTTGCCGTCCGGGCCGATCTGCGCATACAGCAGCACCGTGCCCTGCAACTCGGCCTGGCGCGCCTCTTCGGTGTACTCCGGTTCCACCTTATAGATCAGTGTCGGCGCGAACACACCCCCGCCAACCTTGTACACATCGGGGCGGGTGCCAGGAGACAGGTTGACCTTGAGCGTTTGACCGTCGGAGACCGCTTCGCCGCTCATCGATCGAACCGTGGCGGTAAGCTGGAACGCGACGATATGGTTGACGCTATCCGGCGCGTTGAAGGTCAGACGATCGCCGCGCAGCTCCACGTTCTCGATCGGCGCCTGGCGGGCGTCGGCGCCAGAGGCGATCGAGCCGGAGACCACCTGGTCTTGCTCGTGCAACGTCAGGGTTACCGGCACGGCGGGGCCGCTCGCCGGGCTCATGGAGCCGGTCCATTTGCCGGACACCTCGGCGGCGGTCAGGCCGGCGGCCAGCAGGAGGAGGAGACCGAATGCACGGTTCATATTTGGCTCTCCAGAATTCATGCACAGGATAGCAAGTCCGTCCGAGCCGCGCTCGGATGCACAAGGCGGAGCCTTATGCCACAGCCGGCTTGACACGGTTCCACAAAGAGCGCGTAATGGCTCCAGGAGGGCTCATGTCTCTACCTCTTTCGCCGCTTGCCGCGGCGGTTCTTCTCCTGTGGATTGCCCCGGCCGCGCGCGCGGTTGCGCCCGAGCGGCTGACCTGGGAAGAACTCCCCCAGTTGGTGGGCAAGCACGTCTCCATCGCCTTGTACGACGGCGGGGCCGTTGCCGGCAAGGTGCGCGAAGTGCAGGCCGATGCGCTGGTGATTCAGGTGTCCAAGAGTAGCGATCCGGTGGCGTATCCCAAAGGGCCGATGCGCGTGCCGCGAGCCAAGCTGCACGTGCTGGACTTGCACGGAAAGGGCTTCAAGTACCGGGTGATCGGCACGGCGCTCGGGTTCGTCGCCGGGGCGGCCTGCGGAGTGGGTATTGCGGTGGGCGTGCAGGGCGGCGTGTTAGGCGACGAGCACGGCACGGCATCCGGCACCGCGTTGGTCGGCATGATGGCGGGACTTTCCACTGCCGGCTACGCAGTGGGCAACGCCGCCGATCGGCGCACCACCACAATTCGGATCGTTCACTGAGCAAGTTCGCGGCGCGCGTCGCTCGGGATCCAGCGCGCGGCGCGGGAATCCTGAGAATTCGGGCTAATAGCCGCCGTAATCGCGATCCTGACCGTCCCGCATGTCGGCGGGGAGGTCCGTTCGGATTCTGCGTCCCTCGGCGTCGATGACCCCCGCGCGGCGCAAACGCTGCGCCACGTCGTTCGCCCGTTGGACGGCAGCCGAATCATGCGGATCTGCCTTCGGCTTCCGATTCCTGGTTTTCGGAACTGGGATCGTCTCCACTGGTCCCATTCTCATCGAGGCGGCGGTTCTCTGCACTTCGCGCGCCGGGCAGATCGAGCAGACGCTTCCACCCCTGGCGTTGACCCACGCGATTGCCGGTGCCGATGGCACGCCACGTTGACATATGTCCGGTGAGCGCCGATGGCTCTCCGTCGTGGACGCGTTTCGAACCTGGAGATCGGGGTAAGATGGAACGCGGCTCGCCGCGACCCGCCTTTCCAATCCAACATGTTCAAGCGATCGCTTGATGGGAGCATCAACTGTTCTCAGATGGCACCGTTGACTTCCCAAAGTGAACGTTATACATTTTGTATGACGATGCGGCTTGAATGGGACAGCGAAAAGAACCGGATCAACCAATTGAAGCACGGTGGCGTCGCGTTCGAAGCTGCGGCGCTGGTTTTCGACGATCCCCACGCAATCTTCCGCAAGGATCGCATCGTGGCTGGCGAACAGCGGTGGCACGCCATTGGAGCCGTAGAGGGGGCGGTGCTGCTGGTCGTCCACGTATATCGCATGGAGGATGAAAATGGCGAAGAAGAAACCATCCGCATCATCTCGGCCCGCGAAGCTAATAAGCGTGAGCGCCGAATCTATGTTCAGCAAGCCGCTGAGTAAAAAGCAAAAGGCTGTATTGTCCCGGATCGCGAAGCGGCAGGCTGCCGGAGACGATTCCGGGATTGACTACTCGGACATCCCTCCGCTGACCGATGCGCAACTGGCGCAATTCCGCCGAACGCCTAAGGTGCTGGTGGCCGCTCGCATCGACCGGGATGTTTACGACTGGCTCATGCAGTATGGCCATGGTTACTCGACCCGGATCAACAGTATCCTACGCACGGTTATGGAGAGGGCTCGATAGTTCCATCGCGATGCGACTTGTTCACCTGAGAAGGATGCCTCACCCGGCGAGCGGACATTTGCCAGCGATGGTCGCGGACCTCGGGATCCCTTGGACCTGCTACCGAATCGGACGTTTCGGATGCGGAGGCCCAGGCCTGATATTCGGTCGGACTGTCAACAAGACCGGACGGCAGTTTGAAAATCGACGGTCTGGGCACCCAGGACATTGCCTCCCCGTCGTGGACGCGTTTCGAACTTTGGTGACGTGTCCGTCGCCGGGGGTTCGGGCGGTTTTCCAGGAAATTCAAGCACTTGCGTCTGCGTAATTTCGGCGCCTGATTTCCAGAGAAAACCACCCGCCCGTATTGCTACCAGGTTTGCCGTCTCAAGCCGCCCACAAAGTCGAAATGGGAGTCGCGGCTCATGACTGGAATTGCATGCTGCCGGCTAAGAGCCGCGATCCACAGGTCATTAGCCGGAATCGGCTTACCCGCGCCCTTCAGTTCCAGCCGGATGGCCGCGTAGTGCCGCGCGGTCTCAATGCCAATATCAAGGACTGTGCATCGGTCCAGCATTCGCTGCAGGGATTTTTCGTAAGCCTCGCGGTGGCGGGACTGCGCGATTCCAAAAGCAAACTCCCCGGCTACGATTACCGGAATCGCAATCTCGCGCGCCTCGGACACAATCTCAACTGCTTCCGGTGTTCTGTCCAGATAAGCGGAAAGGGCATTCGTGTCCAGAATCAAGTCCAGTCCTCAGGTTCGATTTGTTCAAATTCCTCGTCGATGATCTTCTGTATCCGCAACGTCTCCCCGTGGAGATGGGCCAGTTCGCCCGCACATTCCAGCCAGGGCTTGCCCGGCCGTCGACCTCCTTGGGAGAGCTTTTCTTTGACTGCTTGCGTCACGTACTCGCGCAAAGGAATTCCCAATGCACTGGCGGTGGCCTTGGCCTTGCGGAAGGTGGGGTCCGGGATTTCCAGCGTAGTCTTCACAACGCCAGTATCCCATATTTATGGGACAGTCGCTCGGCGGGATTCGTCCGCACGCGTCGGAAGGGTTCGAGTCTTTCATGGGGTCTGCTGTCAAACAGTCAATTCCAGACTAGAACTCCCAACCAGGAGTAATGAAATCAA
>JADGNT010000652.1 GCA_017883345.1 Candidatus Solibacter sp.
GAAGCGCTCCCACAGGTGCGCCATCAGGTACGCCGCGATCGAGTTGGCCCCGATCACCACCAGCGGGAATGCCCATTTGCGATACCCCTTGACCTCCGTCAGCCAGCAGAAGCCCGCCAGGAAGAGAAAGCAGAGACCGCCGCTGAACAGCGTCCACGAGGGCGTCCAGATGCGCTTCACCACCGGACAGATGCCCGTGAAGTGCAGCAGCAAGCCCGCGGCGACGCCAATCGCGCCCGCCGCCAGCAGCCGCCGCATCGGCGCCGTGGGAGCCGAGGCGCGCAGCCACCGTCCGGCGGCGAGCCCGAGGATCATGGTGCCGAGGGTCGGGATGAAGCTGAGGGTCAGGTACCCGCCGCTGTTGGCGACATAAGGTTTCACGGTGGGGAACAGATTGAGGAACCAGACGTCGAACGCGTTGCCGAAGTTGTTCCCCTTGTTCCAGTGCGCCGCTAGCCCCGCGAAGAATCCCGGTGGCTGCGCCGGATACAGCGCCCAGGCCAGCCAGTAGCCGAACAGCAGCACACCCAGCGCGGCCCACTGCCAGCGCGGCGGACGATACGCCAGCAGGAACAGGATCGGGTACCCGAGCCCGATCTGCGAGAGCGTATCTTCGAAGGTGTAGTAAGTTTGCGGGGCGTGTGTGGAGCGTAGAAAGACGCCGAGAGCGACCAGCAGCAGAGACCGCCACAGCGCGTGCAGGAACATCGCGCGGAAGGTCCCGCCCTTGGCGATGCGCGCTGCGATGGAGTAGGGCAGCGCCACCCCGACCAGAAACGAGAACCCCGGCTGGATGGTATCGTGCAGCGAACACCCCGCCCACTCGACGTGTGTCTGGTGGTAGGCCAGCCAACTCCAGAATCCACTCCCCGGCAGCGCCTTGGCCACCCGCGAAAGCTGCACGACCTCCGCCATCATGAGCAGCATGACGAAGCCGCGATACGTATCCACCGCCAGATTGCGCGGAGCTTTTTCCAAGGACACCTCCCGCTGACTTCATAGTGTAGCTACACTTCGGATTGTTTGTAAGGAATTTTCGTCGCAGGTGACTACCTAACTGTGGAAGGATCGCAGGACGACCGATACCGCGAAGCCGCCGCCGCTTACGGCGCCGCACTCGAACGCCTCGCCCACGCGTACGAGGCCGACGCAGAGTATCGCCGCGACCTGCTGCAGGAGATCCACCTCGCACTCTGGCGCAGCTTCGCGGGCTGGGACGCGCGTTGCTCGCTGCGCACCTGGGTCTATCGCGTGGCCCACAACGCCGCCACTTCCCACGCCATGCGGCAACGCCGCCTGAACTCCCACGTGTTGGTCAGCCTGGAAGAACTCGAACATGTACCCGACCCTTCAGCGCCAGACGCCGGCCGCCAGCAGGCGCTCAGCCGCCTGCTCACTCTGGTGCAGCGCTTGAAGCCGCTGGATCGCCAGGTCATCCTCTCCTATCTGGAGGGCATGGACGCGGCGGCCATCGGCGAGATCACCGGCCTTGCGCCGGGCAACGTCGCCACCAAAATTCACCGCATCAAAAACATCCTGTCCAGTGCGTTTCATCAAGGAGGCCGCCATGCCTAACGAGCCTCTGCCGGACAACGACATCCGCAACGTCTGGCAAAATCAGCCCGTGGAGAACATACCCATGCCGTTAGAAGAGATCCGTCAGAAAGCCCGGCAGTTCGAGAAACGAATCAACCGCCGCAACCTGCGCGAGTACATCGGCGCTGTCTTCGTGGTCGCCGCCTTCACGTTTTACATCTTCAAGTTTCCCAGCCTGACGATCCGTGCCGGTTCGGCGCTCATCATTGCGGGTACGCTCTGCATCGTGGTCCAAATTTATAAACGGGCCTCGCCAGGTACGTTGCCCGTGGATCTGGCACTAACAGCTTCCCTCGAATTCCACCGCCGCGAACTCGTGCGCCAGCGCGACCTGCTGCGCTCGGTCTGGCGGTGGTACATTGGGCCGATCGTCCCCGGACTCGTCGTGTTCTACGCGGGGATAAAGCCGCAGCGCGGTGCGGGGTGGGTGTTTAATGTGCTGGGGTTCCTCGTCGTTTTCGGCCTGATTATTTGGGTCAACCACCACGCCGCGGTACGCCTCGACCGCAAAATCGCCGAATTAGATAATCTGGAGAGTCACTGATGAAACGCTGCTTCTGTCTTCTTGTCGCCGCCATTGCTTTGCGCGCGCAAGCCCCCACCGACGCGGAGATCCAAGCGATCCTCACCGACCGCATCGATAAGCTGCATCAGAACGTCGGAATCGCCGTCGGCATCGTCGATGCCAACGGCCGCCGCTTCGTCTCCTACGGCAACTTCTCCGTCAAGGACCCGCGCCCGGTGGGCAACGATACGGTCTTCGAGATCGGCTCCACCACCAAGGTCTTCACCTCGACCGTCCTCGCCGACATGGTGCAGCGCGGCGAAGTTTCGCTCGACGATCCGGTGGCCAAATACCTGCCCGCCGACGTCAAGATGCCACAGCGCGGCGGCAAGCAGATTACGCTGGTCGATCTGGCCACCCACACTTCCGGGCTGCCCACCTTGCCCTCCAATATGGCGCTCAAGGACCCCAACAACCCCTATGCCGACTACACCGTGGCGAGTCTCTTCCAGTTCCTCTCCTCCTACGAACTAACGCGCGATATCGGCTCGAAGTTTGAATACTCGAACATGGGGGTCGGGCTGCTGGGCCAGGCGCTGGCACGTCGCGCCGGCACGGACTACGAGGCGCTGGTTCGCGCGCGCATCACCGGGCCGCTCAAGATGGAGAACACGCGCATCGCGCTGTCGGCCGAAATGAAATCGCGGCTGGCCCCGGGGCACAATTTTGCCCGTCAACCGGCAGCCAACTGGGACTTTCCCGCGTTGGCCGGGGCCGGCGCCTTGCGTTCCGACGCGCGCGACATGCTTACCTTTATTGCCGCGCACCTGGGGTATGTGGAATCGCCGCTGGCCCCTGCCATGGCCGCGATGACCAAGGTCCGGCGGCCTGCCTTCGGCCCGCAGTCCGATATCGCGCTCGCCTGGCTTGTCGCCACGCGCGAGGGCCGCGAGATCTTCTGGCACAACGGCGGCACCGGCGGATACCGTAGCTTCATGGGCTACGATCCGAAATCGCGGGTGGGCGTGGTCGTGCTGTCCAACATGATGACCGGCGCCGGTGTGGACGATATCGGGATGCACCTGCTCGATTCCTCGGTGCCGCTCGCCAAACTCCCAGCCCTGCGCACGGAGATCACGCTCGACCCCAAGATCTTCGACCGCTACACCGGCGTCTATCAGTTCACGCCGGCCATCACACTGACGTTCACGCGCGAGGGCGCCCGCATGTTCACGCAACTCACCAATCAACCGAAGTTCGAAATCTTCGCCGAAAGCGAAAAGGAATTTTTCCTCAAAGTAGTGGACGCGCAGATCAGCTTCGAGACCGGCGAGGATGGCCGCGCCACCGCCGCGACGCTGCATCAGAATGGCCGCGATCAGAAAGCCAAGCGGGTAGAGCAGTAACCTCGGTCTACGACTGTGTGGAAATGTTCCTTTCATGTGGGGCAGGCTGGCAGGGGTACCCTCTGGGTCCGGCGGGTTTCCAACCCGCCAGTTGCGCCCGTAAGCGGGGTACCCTCTGGGTCGCGCGCAGCTTGCCAAGCCAATGCCACTCGTTTTTCCGGTGCTGGGCGCCTGCATAAATCGTGGGGCGGTCCCCCTGG
>JADGNT010000653.1 GCA_017883345.1 Candidatus Solibacter sp.
TGCTTGGTGGCGGAAAGCGAGGCGTCGGGAGGGGCGGCGTTGGTGGCCTGAATCAGCGAACAGCGAACGATGCGAGACATGAAAACTCCCTTGATCGCCAGCTTGCCCGCCAGGAGACAGTTCCCCTACGCGGTCTGGCGACCGTCGAAATGAGCGATGGGGCCTATTATGAGCTTTCCGTTACAGGGGCGCAAGGTGGGGGCGTGGGGGCGGGCGGGGGGCGGGCGGGGCGGTAAGAGGCTGGCCACGCTTCCATGCCCCGGCGAAAGTTGGCCGAAGGGGCAAGTTTCCGGCGGAGTTTACTCGAAGGGGATCGCGACTTCGGTATAGCTGCCCGCCGCGGCGGCATCGACCGCGGCGACAACACGGTCAACGTACAGCCGTAAAACCCGCCATTGGGCGTTGCCTATGACAACGATGGCGAGGTTCCGTCGCGTAAGGTTCTGCTGATACCGAAGGTTCTTGTCCGCGGTGACAAACACTTCGAATCCCGCCGCCTCCGCCGCGTCGAGGAGATCGCCGTTGACCAACCGATCCCATCCGCGCTCTCTCGCCTCGGTGACGCTGTGGCCCTTGAGGTGGCCGCGCAGCGGAGCCGGGGTGCTGTGATCAAACAGGACGAGCATTTGCTGTCGAAGTCGTGGCGTATTGGGCAGACGGGGGCGGGTCGAGGCTACGGGCCGCGAACTCAAGCACCGCTACTATCTGTTCCCGGGTCAAATGGAACCAGTCCATAATTTCTTCAATGGTTGCCCCGGATTCGAGGTTCTCAAACACAATAGAAACCGGCATCCGGGTATCCCGAAAAACCCAGGCGCCGCTGACCTTGCCGGGGATGCTCTCCACGGCGAGGCATTCTGACCAATCGAGATTCGCCATAGCCGACCCTCCTTATTTCAGAATAGCGCGAGCCGGTTTAGAGTACAAAAAGACCGCCGGTGAGACAATCAGGCGCTCCGCGCAAGGTTAAGTCGGGTCCGGGTAGATGCTCTCCCGGCTCACCTTCCCCAAAACCGTTAAGCACCCTGTGCTGCGCTTCATCGAGTGTTTCACCGGGACAGCCGCACCAGCGCCACCCCGTGCGGCGCCACCAGCGCCTGGTACTCCCCCACGACCGCTCCGGCATCCTTCTGCCGCCACACGTCGCGCGCCCGCCGCCGCCCCTCGATCCCCAGGTCCTGCCAACTCACCCCCACCTCGCGCTGGTTATCCCCCAGGTTGAACAAGCCCACCGCCATGGACCCGTCCGCCATCGGCTTCGCCAAAACGAACTCGTCCTCTGTGCGCCGCACGACGCGCGCCTGCTTGCCCAGCGCGTCCTGATCCACGCCGATCACCTCGGCGTTGCACAGCACGTTCAGCGTGAACTCGTCCAGGCTCCCCATGTCGCCCGAATAGAACAGCGGCGCCGCCATCAGCGCCCACATCGACATGTAGCTGTACTGCTCCTCCGCGGTCAGCGTCGCCTTCACCGGCGGCGCGCTCTGATTGGACGCGTTCCCCACCGTCCCGATCAGGATGTAATCCGGGTCGTTCCATTTCCCCGGTCCGGCATACTCCCACGCCGCGGCGTTCTTCAAGCCGATGCTGTAGAAGCCCGGCAGGCGGGTGGATTTCTCCAGGCCGAGGTCGCCGGTGGTCCGCCAGCAGTTGCCGCCGACCTCGCCGCCCCACTTCCACACCTCGCTTCTGCCGTACTGGCAGAGGTTGAACACGACGTCGCGATTCAGTTTGCCGAGTAGGGAGCCCATCAATTCGTACGGCTTTCGATCGGCCTCCACGGTACCCCGGTTGTCGATGCTGCGATAGGAGCAGAGATCGTACTTCAGGAAGTCGAATCCCCACTCGGCGAAGGTGCGCGCGTCCTGCTCCTCGTGCCGATAGGAGCCCTCGAACCGGGCGCACGTCAACGGCCCCGGCGACGTGTAGAGGCCCGCCTTCAGCCCCTTGGCGTGGATGTAAGCGGTGAGCGCCTTCATGTCCGGGAAGCGGCCGTTGGGCCGGATGGTCCCGTCGGCCGTGCGCGCATCGCCGCCGAGTTCGGCAACCGTCGACCCCGGCTTCACCATCCAGCAGTCGTCGATATTGACGTACTGGTAGCCGAAGTCGGCCATCCCGGAGGCCAGCATCGCGTCGGCCGCTTGGCGCATCAGGCGGTCGGTGATGCGGTCGTAGTGCGTGTACCAGTCGTTCCACCCCATCGGCGGGGTGAGCGCCAGCGTGTCCCCCACCACGATGCGGAACCGCTTGGCGGCCTTACCCTTCGCGTTGGCGGCGGACAGCGTGACACGGTACTCGCCCCGCTTCGCGGGCGTGGCGCCGCTGACGATCCCCGTCGCCGCATCCAGCTTCAGCTCTTTCGGCAGTCTCGCGGCGGAGAACCGCATCGGCCGTTCGCCCGTGCAGGGGATGCGATACAGAAACGGACGGCCCGGCCGCGCGCCGTATACTTCCGGGCCGTTGATCTTTGGCTGCGGCCCGGGTTTGGGTGTGAGGATCGGTTGCGCGGCCAGTGCGGCGGCGGCACTGGTCAACGCCAGTGCGGCCAGCAAAGTCGGTGTGCGCATGCTTGAACCTACTGTATCGCGAGTTCCGTATCGCGGGCTGAGTGCCGGCGGATGCCGGGCGGCGGCGCGCCACGCACGATGACGGGTGGGAGCGGCGTCCGAGCTGCGCCGGAATTGGCAGGCGGACCCGGAGGGTACCCCGCCTGCCCCACCAATGCACAAGGCGCGGAGGATCTCCGGTGCGGAGGAAGAATGCCCCCACGACTGGGGGCATGGCAGCCTAAAAGGCTACGCTACGGTGCTGCGACGAAGTGCGCCGCAAGAATCGTCGCGGCCAATGAGGTTACAGAATCGGGATGTCCACCTGATCGTGATAGGCGTTCAGGGTCTGGATGGCCAGCGGCAGGTTGCCGGATGCTTTGAGGAACTGCGGCAGGGTCACGTTGAGCTGGTACAAGCCCGGGAATCCGGGGGCGAGTCCCTTGAAGAGGACCGTCGCCTGCTGGCCGCCAACGTAGACTACCAGATCGGCATCCGCGGTGTGGAGCGCGCTACCGGTGCCCGCCGTACCGTCGGCCACAGGGGGTGTCACCGTGCCCAGACCGGTAAGGTAAATCAGCACGGTCTCACCTCCGATGGCGGGTTTGGCGGCGTTCACCAGGCTGTAATCGGCGTGCAGTATGGCGCCGCCGCCGCTGCCGGTTTGGTCGGACGTGAAGATGCCGGGCGCGGTCGCGGCTACCGGCACGGTCACCGCGTTGGAGTTGACGCCGTTTTGCACCATGATGGTCGCCGTCGGACCGGTGGTGGCGTAGGGCACGAGCACATTGATCTGGTTGGCGCTGACGAAGTAGAGGGGCGCGGGTTTGTTATTGATGAGCACGCTGACGCCGTTCAGGGAGGAGGGGTAGGGAGGCGCGGCGACTTGTAGGCTCTTGGCGAGCCCGGTGCCGTATAGCGTCACGAATTCGCCGGGAGAAATAGGATTCCCCGCCGGCGCGGAACTGGCGGCGTTAACCACGCCCAGAGGGTTCAGAAAGACGCCGGTTCCGGCCAGTGCCGGGGTCTGTACTCCGAAATAGATTTCATAGGCGCCGGGGTCGTTGGAGTTGATGGCGGCGCCAACGAAGGCCTTGCCCGCGGCGCCGAGAGCAACCTGGGTGAAATCGGCGGTCCCCGTGCCATCGACGCCCAGCGTG
>JADGNT010000654.1 GCA_017883345.1 Candidatus Solibacter sp.
CCGGTCTTCAGGCCGAACAGAATGGTGGCGAAAATCACGCCGGTGGTGCGCCGGCCGGTCTTCCATTCCGCATAATCCGCCACGTCGGCAAACATCGCCCAGATGAGCGGGATCGTGGGGGCATAAGTCAGGGCGCGAATGTACTCCATGAGGAACGTCGTGCCAATGGCTTCCGGCGGCAACAGCACGAACGCCGCCATGAAGACGGTGCTCAGGGAGAATCCGATAATCGCGATGGCCTTCTTGCCAAAGCGGATGGAGAGGGCAGTGGAGCACAACACGCCCATCACCGTGACCAACTGGCTGGACATGTTCAACAGGCTGAACCCGACCGAGGCCACGTTCGACCGCTTGGCGTCCACGATCAGGCCGAAGGCGTTGAGGATGTAGTTGCCATGCGCTCCCGTCAGGCCGAGCGACTGTAGCAGTTCGAACAGGCTGTCGTGGTTGACGTAGTACTGGAAGTAGTAAAACAGCGTGCCGCCGCGCATGGCCAGGGTGGCGAAGTGGGCCAGGGTCAGAATGAACATGGCGATCCACGGCCCATTCTTGAGCAGTGCGCCGAAATCCTGCTTGGGGTCCGATTTCTGTTTCGGGTCCGGCCGTATGCGCTCGCGGGTAGAGAGGAACGTGATCGCGAACAGGACCACGCAGACCATCGCCCACAGGCCCATGGTCATCTGCCAGCCCTTGGCGTTGTTGCCTTGTCCGAACTTGGCCACCAGGGGCAGCGTGAAACCTACCACAATGAGCTGTGCGATCATGGCCGCCACAAAGCGGAACGACGACAGGCTGGTGCGCTCATTGACGTCGCCGGTCATGACGCCGCTCAGCGCCGAATACGGCGTGTTGTTGGCGGAGTACAGCGTCATCAACAGAACATTGGTCAAACAGGCATAGATCAGGCTGCCGGTCATCCCGAGGCCCGGATTCGTGTATGCCAGGACCATGGCGATGCCCCAGGGGATGGAGGTCCAAAGCACCCACGGGCGGAATTTTCCCCAACGTGTGTTGGTACGGTCCGCCATGACGCCCATCATGGGGTCGAAGAACGCGTCCCACAGACGCCCCACCAGCAGCAGCGTGCCGGCCGCCGCGGCGCTAATCCCCAGCGTGTCGGTGTAGTAATTGAGCTGGAAGTAGATCATCGTCTGGAAGACGAAGGCGGCGGCGCCATCTCCCAGGCTGTAGCCGGCCTTTTCCGCAAATGATAGCTTCTGTGGTTGATCTGGCATTTTATGTCTCACACCACCGAGAGAGTGACCTTCTGAAGATCGCTATCGCGCGAGGAACTGCCCACCATGATTTCGAATTCGCCCGGCTCCACCACGTACTTCATGTGAATGTCGTAGAACGCAAGCTGCTCGGGCGTGATTTCGAACGCGACGTTTTTCGTCTCGCCCGCTTCCAGGAAAATCTTGTGGAACGCCTTCAGTTCCTTGATGGGCCGCGTGGCTGAACTGAACAGATCGCGGATGTACATCTGCACAACTTCGGAGCCTGCGCGCGCGCCTGTATTGGTCACGTCGAGGAGGAGTTGGGTCTGGCCATCGCGTGCAATTCTCTTCCGCGCAAGGCGGACATTTTCGATGGCGAAGGTGGTATAGCTCAAGCCGTAGCCGAAGGCGTAAAGCGGCGAGACCTCGTCAAACAGGTAGCCGCGGCGGGCGGAGGGCTTGTGATTGTAAAACGCCGGCAAATGGCCGGCCGACCGCGGAATCGAAATCGGCAGCTTGCCGCCCGGGTTTGCATCGCCGAACAGCACCTCCGCCACGGCATGGCCGGTCTCCTGTCCCAGATACCAGCACTCCAGAATCGCCGGCACGTTTTGGCTGACGTAGTTGATCGAGATAGGCCGGCCATTGAACAGCAGCACGACCACCGGTTTGCCGGTAGCCAGCATCGCCTTGACCAAGTCTTCCTGCCGGCCCACCAGGTCGAGGCTGGGACGGTCTCCCAGATGCTTGGGCGACCATGCCTCGCGCGAGGTCTGCTCGTTGCCGCCGATGGCGAGCACGATCGCGTCGGCGCGGCGCGCAACCTTGACGGCCTCCGCGATCTGTTTGCGGTCTGTGTCGGGATCGCTTGGCGTAACCGCGTCCTCGGTCCAGGAACCGCCGATGGTGATCTTGCAGCCTTCGCTGTAGAGCACTTTCACGCGCTCGCCGAGCCGGGCCTGAATGCCTTCCAGCACGGTGACGTCGCGCTTCGGCACGCCGCTGTATCCGCCCAGCAAACTGCGATTGGCATTGGGGCCGATGACCGCGATGGTCTTGATGCCGGCCGGATCGAGCGGCAGCAGATTGCCTTCATTCTTCAGCAGCGTGATGCTCTCGCGCGCCGCCTGCAAGGCGAGTTGTGTGTGCGCTTCCGAACCCACCACGCGCTCCGCTTCGGCCGGGTCGACATAGGGATCGTCGAACAGCCCCATTTGAAACTTCCAGTAGAGCATCGGCGTCACCAGTTCGTCGAGTTGGCGTTCCTGAAGCACGCCCTTGCGCACCAGTTCGACCAGGTGCAGGTAGCAATCGGGCTCCGGCAGTTCGATGTTCACGCCGGCCTGTACGGCGAGAGCGCACGCCTCTTTCTTGTCCTTCGCCACGAAATGGCCGTGCGATTCGGGCCGATAGCTCAGCTCGTAGATCGCGTAGTAATCGGAGACGACAAAACCCTTAAATCCCCACTCCTTGCGGAGCACGTCGCGCAACAACCACTGGTTGGCGTGCGACGGCACGCCGTCGATCTCGTTGTAGGACGCCATCACGCTGATCGCGCCGCCCTGCTTCAGCGCCTCGTGAAAGGGGTACAGGAAGGTTTCGCGCAGCAGGCGCATGGAGACGTTCGTGGGGGCGCAGTTGGTGCCGCTTTCGGGCTGCCCGTGGGCGGCGAAGTGCTTCAAGGTGGCGATCACGCGACGCTTGTCCCCAAATGTCGCATCGCCCTGGAAGCCGCGCACCGCCGCAATTCCCATCCGCGACACCAGGTACGGGTCTTCTCCGTAGGTTTCCTCCACGCGGCCCCACCGCGGTTCGCGCGCCACATCCACCACCGGGGTCAGCGCCTGGTGCGTGCCCCGCAACCGCGCCTCGGCGGCGGTCATGGTGAACAGGGACTCCACCAGTTCCGGGTTAAACGTCGCCCCGAGAGCGATCGGTTGCGGAAAGCTGGTGCCGCCGAGCCCAGCGTGCCCATGCAGGCACTCTTCGTGGAAGATCACCGGAATGCCGAGGCGGCTGTTCTCCATGAAGAACTTCTGAATGGCGTTGGTGAGTTCCGCCATGCCGCGTGCGTCCTTGCCCTTGCCGGCATCGCTGGGACGCCCCACCTGGCCGAGCCCGCGCCGCTGTTTGAAAGCGGCCTTGGCTTTGGCAAGATCGAAATTGCCCTCGGCATCCACCAGCGTCTCGGCTTTTTTCTGCCAGACGCACATCATCTGCGCGGCTTTTTCTTCCAGGGTCATCCGTGACAGGAGATCCTTCACCCGCTTGGCAGCGGGCAGGGTGGCGTTCCGATAGGGTTCGGCCTGACTGACGGAGGGCATATAGTTGTGGACTACAACTATAGCGTGTGGACGCGCTGAATTAAAGGCGTACCGTGGGGTGCGGTATTCTCAGAGAAGGAGCGCAGATCATGCCGAGTCTCGATTGGTCACAATGCCCCGCCGTGGAGAGCATCCCCGGCAAAGTCAGCGGCGCGTGGGTTTT
>JADGNT010000655.1 GCA_017883345.1 Candidatus Solibacter sp.
AGCGCTTGACGGACAATGATATTTTAGGAGAGCCACGGATTTGAAGCTTCCGCTGGGATACAAATACGCCGCCACCTACGCCGGGATACGGCAGGTGGAGAAGGACGATCTGGCCCTGATCGTGAGCGGTTTGCCGGCCAATGCCGCCGCCGTTTTTACGCAGAACCGCGTGCAGGCCGCGCCGGTGCGCCTGGGCCGGAGTCACCTGAAAGCGTCCAAGGGTCTGTGCGGCGCCGTGGTGATCAATGCCGGCAACGCCAATTGCGCCACGCGGAGCGGCGATGCGGTTGCCCTGGCCACCTGCAAGGCGGCGGCCAAGCTGCTGCATCTGAAGGTGCCTCTGGTGGTGCCGTCCTCGACGGGCGTGATCGGGGTGGAACTGGACCCGCGCAAGATTATCGACGCGCTGCCGCGCCTGGTGAGCGGACTCAGCGCGGATGGCTTCGACTGTGTGGCGCGCGCCATCATGACGACGGACCTGGTGCCGAAGACGGCCTTCGCGGAAGCCAGGCTGCGGCGCGGCGCTGTCAGGGTGGCGGGCATGACGAAGGGCAGCGGGATGATCCAGCCGATGATGGCCACCACGCTGGGTTTCGTGATGACCGACGCGGTAATTCCGCCCACGCAACTGCGCGTCATGCTGAAGCGCGGCGTGGAGCGCAGCTACAACCGCATCTCGGTGGACGGCGACACCTCCACCAACGATACGCTGCTGCTGCTGGCCAACGGCGCATCGGAAGTGCGGCCGGATCCCGGGGAGTTTGCCATGGTGGAAGCGGCGATTACCGATGTCATGGAATCGCTGGCGCAACAGATTGCGCGCGATGGCGAAGGGGCCAGGAAGTTGATCACGATCACGGTAACCGGGGCGGGGGATTCGGAAGCCGCGGCGCGAATGGCGCGCGCCATCGCCAATTCGCCGCTGGTGAAGACGGCGATCGCCGGTGCAGACCCGAACTGGGGCCGCATACTCTCGGCCGCCGGCAATGCGGGCGTCACGTTCGATCCGAAGAAAACCGACATCCACATGCAGGGTGTCAAGGTGTGCCAGGGCGGGCTGGCCGCGCCCTTCGACGAGCCGGAACTGAAAGCCAAACTGGATGCGGCGGATTGCGAAATCCGCGTGGCCCTGGGCGGGAAGGGAAAAGGCGAAGCGCGCTTCTGGACCTGCGACCTGACGGAAGGGTACATCCGGATCAACGCCAGCTACCGGACCTGACATGAGGCGCCGCGCACTCCTCATGCTTCCGCTGGCGGTCTGCTGCCGCGCCGCCGACCCGGCGCGGGAAGTGCTGGATCTGGTTGCCGATGCCGCGGCTTCGCTGAGCGCGGGCAACGTGGCGCTCTTCCTGAAGGCGTTCGACCCCAAAATGGCGGGCTACGCGAAACTGCGGGAGAACGTCACGGGGCTGATCGCACAGGGCGACGTGCAATCCCTGATCGACCCTTTGGAAGACGAGGGAGACGACCGCCGGCGGGTAGCGCAGTTCCACTGGACGCTGCGCATCCAGCGCGGGCAGCAGGCTACCAGTTTCGCGCGCCGCGAGCAGGTGGTGCAGTGCCGGGTGGAAAAGCAGGGCGGCAAGTGGCGGATCGTGGAGTTGGAGCCGATCGAATTCTTCGCGCCGGGGTCCTGAGCGCGCGTAGCGGACTCCGCTTCAGCGCGATGTGACGTTGCGGATCAGGGCGAAGGCCGCGTCGCGTTGCTGAATCGCAATCTGGAAGTCTTTGGTGCCCGAGGGCGGGATTTTTTCCACGATCCCGTTCACCGCGCCGAGTTGAGAGCCGGCGGCGTTGGTCAGATCGATGACCAGTTCGGTGACGGCGATCTCTCTCCTGGTGGTGTTCTTCACCACGCCAACCAACCGGGACCCTTCCACCTTGATTTCGATCACCTGCACATCGGTGGCCGGTGGGAGCTGAATGTCCTGGTCCAAATTGGGCAGCAGTTTCGCCGTGATCTCGGCCGCCGTAAGTGGCTTGACGAGTTTGGGTTCGGGAGGCTGGAGGGATCTGCTCAATATGACGATGCCCAAAGCCAAGACCACACAGGGTATGGCGATCAGGCTCCAGAATTTGAGCTTTTGGGCTTGGGTCCGGTTGGTCAGATAGAGCGGGTCGGAGGGTGCGGGACCGCCGGAGAGAAGGCGCTCGACAGGGCCACGCAGAGGGCCGAGCCACGTGAGTTGCCGCTTCGGTGCCGTCTGCCCGCCGGGCTTCATGCCCGCAAACACAATCGATTCGAGGAATTCCCGGATTCGTTTCATGGTGGTACCGCCAAAAGGGCTGTCCGTTGGCTAGTATAGCGTGGGGCGGGGGTTTCCATGTCGCCGGTTTCCAAGCCACGGTTGCGATTAGCGGCGTGCCGGTCGGGGTTCGGCGAGCAGCGTCTCGAGGGTGCGAAGATTGCCGGGGCGGCCCATCACAATCAGGTAGTCGCCGCCCTGCACAGCGGTTTCGGCGGGCGGGTTGAATACCATTACGCCACTTTCCTTGCGAATGGCCATGACGATGACGCCCACCTCCTTGCGCAGTTGCATTTCCTTGATGGTCTTGGACACCATCTCGCTAGTGCCGGCGACGCGCACCTGTTCGATGGCGATATCCTCGCCGACGTCCTTGGTGGTGAAGTCCAGGAATTGCACGACGTGGGGGCGCAAGAGGGATTGCGCCAGGCGATGGCCGGTAATCGCGTAGGGCGCGAATACGGCGTCGGCGCCGGCGCGCCGCATCTTAGCTTCGGCGCCTTCCTCGGCGGCGCGCGTGGCAACGTAGATCCCCGGATTGAGCCCCTTGGCGGAGAGCAGGACGAAGAGGTTGTCGGCGTCGGTGGCGAGAGCGGCGACCAGGCCGCGGGCGCGCTCGATGCCCACCAGGCGGAGGGTCTCGTCCTGGGTGGAATCGGCGGCTACGGCCAGCATGCCCGCAAGCATGGCGCGTTGCACGCGGTCTGGGTCGATGTCCACGACGACGAAGGGCACGCCGGCGCGCCCCAGTTCGTTGGCGGCGCCGCGGCCGACACGTCCGAATCCGCAGATGATGTAGTGATCTTTCAGGTTGTCGATCATGCGTTTGTTCCGCCGCTTGCCACTGGGGTCGCCGAACTCCAGTTCGATGATGGTCTGGGTCATGGCGCCGATGGCGATGAAGATCGTGGTCACCCCGAACACGATCAGGAAGGAATTGAAGACGCGACCGGCGTGGGAGAGCGGATGGATCTCGCCGTAGCCCACCGTCGTCATGGTGGTCAGCGTCATGTAGAACGCATCAAAGGGTGGGTACCCGTCAATCACGGTGAAGCCCACTGTCCCGATGGAGAGTGTGGTGACGATGGCCACAACAATCAGGATGAAGCGCCGTGTGAGCCGGTTCATGGTGACGTCTGGATCAAGTATAGCGGGATGCGCCACGGAATACGGCGAAGCTTAAAAGTGTGAACCGGGCGACCGCGTCTGTTAAACTGGGAAAGACCCGTCACGATTCACCGCTTTTTGAGGGCCGGTAGCTCAGTTGGTAGAGCATGTGACTTTTAATCACAGGGTCGCGGGTTCGAGTCCCGCCCGGCTCACCACTCGAACTATATCAGAACAAACGACTTACAGCAAAACACCGTTGGCCGGTCAGCGGACGGGGGTGGCGCGCATTATAATTACCAGACATGATCGATCGCACAGCCTTCGCCGCTGCCTTGCTCACTTATGCCC
>JADGNT010000058.1 GCA_017883345.1 Candidatus Solibacter sp.
GAAGCCGTGGAAGTCGCGGACACCAGTGAAAAGCGCCGTGTCGGCTTGCTCAAGCATGCACGGCTGGACCCCGGCGCGGGTCTGTGGATCGTGCCTTGTGAATCGGTCCATACGTTTTTCATGAAGTTTCCGATCGACTTGGTCTACCTCGACAAGCAGCGGAAAGTTCGCAAGGTGAGGCACGCGGTTCCGGCCTGGCGGTTGTCGGCCTGTCTCACCGCGCATTCGATTTTGGAATTGCCGGCCGGTACTGCCGAAAGATCCGGTACCCTGCCGGGCGACGAGCTGTCGTTCGAAAAGCTGATGCCCGAAACGCTGAACGCATGAAATCTCGCTACCTACCCGCGCTCCTGGCTGCCGGCGCCGCGTTCTCACTTTCCTGCGTCCATCAGACCCAGGTCTCCAGGACCACCGCACCGGCGTCCGCACCCATGAGCAACTGGGACCGGCAGGTGCGCAATGCCATCGACGCCGGGGACGGGGATTACCAACTGCGCGTCCTGCGCGAAAAAGTCGCCGCCGAGCCCGACAACATCCCGATACGCCTGGAACTCGCCAAGGCCTATGGCGAGCGTGGGTACCACGAAGTCGCCCTCGAAATCAGCCGCCTCGCAGTGGCGCGATTCCCCCAATCCGGCGATGCGCAACTCGCCCTGGTGCGTGACTTACGCCACGTCAACCGCCGGAGCGAAGCCATTGCCGGGCTCGAAGGTTTTCTCAAAGCTCACCCCGAAAGCGGCGCCGGGTACTATTCCTGGCTGGGCATCCTGCGCGACGAATCCGGCCTCTGGCCGCTCGGCGAACCGGCCCACCGCAAAGCCCTCGAACTCACCCCATCCGTCGACTACCTGCACAACAACCTGGGCTACAACCTGTTGATGCAGAAGAAGAATGAGGAAGCCGCCCGGGAGTTCCAGGAAGCCCTCAAGCTCAACCCGGGTTCGCCGATGGCGCGTAACAATTTGGGGCTAGCGCTCGCCCATTCCAATGCCACCGCTGAGGCGGTGGCCAACTGGCAATCCACCTCCGACCCGGCCACGGCGCATAACAATCTGGCGGCGGTGTGGATCGAAAAAGGAAACTATGCCGAGGCGCGCCGGGAACTGGATTTGGCCCTCGGCTATAATAGGGCACACCCGGCGGCCCTCCGGAACCTGGAATTGGTAGCACGCCTGGACGGCAGCCCAGCTACGCTTACGTCCAAGCCGTTGGATACGCGTTGGCGGCGGTTCAACACCGCCCTAAGAAAACTGTTCGTTGGCCCATTAGACAATTCGCGGACGGACGCGCCCAAGAGCGCTTCCGCTCATTGACAGAGAGAGGAACGATGAAAGCACTAGTCTTAGGTTTTATTCGCGACGAGCAGGGACAGGACCTGGTGGAATACGCGCTGATCGTGGCTGCCGTGGGGCTCGCCCTGATCACCACCGTGAACCAGCTCTCCCAGGGTATCGTCAGCCTGTACCAGAGCATTACGGGCGACCTGTCCAGCATCGGCGCGCAACAGTAGCGCTGGAAGTCCATGTCGCGGCCGGGGCTCCTGCTGCGTTGGTGCGTGCCGGACCTGGCATTCGCCACCGCCTGCGTCACGCTGTTTTACTGCCTGTTCCTCTTCCAGGGATACCAGAAGCTCTTCCGCGACTCTGACGCCGGCTGGCATATCCGGACCGGTGAAGCCATTCTCACCAGCGGGAACCTGCCGCGCACCGACCCCTATTCGTTCACGCGTGGCGGCCAGCCCTGGTTCGCCTGGGAATGGATGGCCGATGTCGCCGTCGGCGCCATACACCGCACGTTCGGCCTCAAGGGTGTAGCCGTTTTCTACGCCGCCGCCATCTCCGCCGGGGTCTGGCTTTGGTTCCGCCTCCACTGGGCGCTGGGCGGCAACTTTCCGATCGCCTGCGCCATGGCCCCTCTGCTGCTCTCTACCTGCAACATTCACTGGCTGGCGCGCCCCCACGTGCTGAGTTGGATCTTCCTGCTGCTGGCCATCTTCCCGCGCAAGCCGAACCTGATCGTGGTCGCCCTGGTCACCGCCCTCTGGGCCAACGTCCACGCCAGCTTCTTCTTCGCGCCCCTGATCGCTCTGTTGTTCGCGCTGGAAGACCGTTGGTATCTCAAGGCCGCGGCGGTGGCGGCGGTGGCGCCCCTGCTCAATCCCTACGGACCGCAACTCTACGTCCACGTTTTCCGCTACCTCACCGACACCGGCCTGCTCGCGCGCATCGGGGAGTTTCAATCCTTCGACTTTCACAGCACTGGCGCCGCGCAGATCGTCGCCACGGTGATCCTCGGGGTGATTGGCGGCACCCTCGCCCTGACGCAGAAGCGCCTGCACCACTTTGCGCTCGCCATCCTGATCACGGCAGGGGCCTTGCGCTCCGCCCGCGCCCTGCCGCTCTGCGCCCTGCTCCTGCTGCCCATCGCCAACGCGGCGATCACCAGATGGCTGAGAAACCCGGTGACAAACCCGGTGACAGACGGAACGTTTTCCGGTTTCTTTTCGGGGGGGAGAAAACCGGGGACAGACGGAACGTTTTCCAGTTTTTTCCCGAACAACGTCAGTAACTTCCGGTCTGTCCCCGGGTTTCCGAACAATGCGGAAAACGTTCCGTCTGTCCCCGGTTTTCTGACCTACTCCGACAACCTCCGCGCGCTGGACTCCCGCTTCCAGGGGCTCGCCCTCGTGCCCCTGGTGTTGCTGGCGGCGTTTTGTCTCACCCCCGCCGCCGGTTTCCCCTCCGGCGAGTTTCCCGTCGCCGCTTATCCCCACATCCCGGCAGGCGCGCGCCTTTTCGCTCCCGACAAGTTCGGCGGATATCTGATCTATCGTTCGAACGGGACCCTGAAAGTCTTCTTCGACGGGCGCAGCGACCTCTACGGCGCCGATTTCCTGAAGCAGTACTCTCGCCTGGTACAGGTCCGCCCGGGGTGGCGCGCGTACTGGGAGTCCTTCCACTTCACCCACGCCCTGCTGCCCGCCGACGCCCCGCTGCTTCCCGCCCTGGAGCAGATCGGCTGGCGCCCCCTCTACCAGGACAAAACCGCGACTTTGCTTGTATTTGGCGGAACTTAATGACCCCGCATGTGTTACAACAGGACATCGGCAGAATATTGGGTGGAAGTTGTGTCTGAGCGTGTGCCTGGAGTACACGCCGCCCTTGAGGACTGAATGGACCGTCAGAAAAAATTCTTGCTGTTCGGCGCCGCCTGGGTGTCCGCGCTGTTGCTCACCTGGTTTTACTACTCCAACGCGGTCGCGCCGAAGCAGGAGAAGACCTTGCGCATGGTGGTGGCTACGCACGACATGCCGATGGGCACGCTGCTCAAAAAGAGCGACCTGAAGATCGTGAATTACCCGGAAAAAGATGTCCCCAAGGGCTCCGTTTTCCAGATCGCGGGCGCGGAAAATCGCGTCCTGATGGTCCCGCTGAATACCAACGAGCCGGTGCTGCAAGGCAAGCTCTCCGACATGACCACCGTGGAAGGCGTTTCTTCCACCATCGACCGCGGCTACCGCGCCGTCAGCGTGCAGGTCACCGATGTCTCTGGCGTCGCCGGGTTAATCCAGCCCGGTTCGCACGTGGATGTCATCTTCACCCGGCCCGGTTCCATGGCCGAGGCCACTACCTCCACCATCCTCCAGAACGTCAAGGTGATCTCCACCGGGCGCACGGTGGCCATAGGACAGACGGTCGACCCGCGCGCGCCGAAATCGCCCACCGTCACCCTGGTGCTCCTGCCGGAAGACGCGCAGAAGTTGGAGTTGGCCAAGAGCCAGGGCAAGATCAGCCTCTCCCTCCGCAACCCCCTGGATAGCGCGCATTCGGCCAACACCGAGCCCGTCACCACCGAAGTGCTCGACCCCATGATCAGCGCCCGCCTGGCCCGGGCCCGCCGCGGACGGACCACCAACATCGCCAGAGCCAACCTGGAAGATCCCAACGTCTGGCAGGAGTTGACCGGCGAGAAGAAGCCGGCCGACCCGGCCAAACTCGCCGCGGAGGAAGCCGCCCGGCGCAAGAAGGCCGAATCGGAGAAGCCGAGGATTGTGGTGGATGTCTACCGCGGAGATAAGCACGTCCAGGAATTGTTCCGATGAGAATCGGTTCGATGAGAATCGCTAAGCTCGGGTGCGCGGCACTGGTTGCCGCCGGATGCTTCGCGCAGACCACGGCACATTCCACGGCACATTCCACAAACCAGCCCCAAGCCCACGACATCACGCTGCTGGAGGGCCGCGGCGAGTTGCTCACCTTCCCGCGGGACGTCACCAAGGTCGCCATCTCCGAGCCCAAGATCGCCGACGCCGTGGTGATTTCGCCGCGCGAGGTCATGATCAACGCCAAGGGCCCCGGCCGCGCCACCCTGGTCATCTGGGAGACCGGCGCCGATCCCGCCCACTACGAAATTCTGGTCACCAAGGACACCACCGAGTGGGACACCTTCACCAAGGCGATCAATGACACCGCCGGCTCGCCCATCAGCGTGACGGGCTCCGGCGAAACCATCGTGCTCAGCGGCACGGTCAAGACCGCCGAGGATGCCAAGCGCCTGGCCGGCATGGCGCAGACGCGCGCCAAGACCGTGATCAACCTGCTGCAATCGCCGCCGCCCGCCGAACCGCGCCAGATCATGCTGCAGGTGAAGTTCGCCGCCATCGACCGCGTGGCGCTCACCCAGATCGGCTTCAACCTGTTCAGCACCAACGATAAAATGATCGGCACCACCAGCACGGAGCAGTTTCAAGCGCCGCGCTTCAGCCAGTTGCAACCGACAGGCACCGGGCAGACGGTGAACTTCGCCGACCTGCTCAACCTTTTCGCCTTCCGCCCGGACCTGAACATCGGCGCCACCATCAAGGCGTTGCAGGAACGCAACCTGCTCCAGATTCTGGCCGAGCCGAACCTGATCACGGTGGAAGGCAAGGAAGCCACGTTCCTGGCCGGCGGCAGTTTCCCGTTCCCCACCATCACCACCACGCCGACCGGCGGCGCCACCGCGCCCGTCATCACGGTGCAGTTCAAACCCTTCGGCGTGAAGCTGGAGTTCACTCCGACGGTGACGCCCCAGGGCTCGATCGATCTCAAAGTGGCGCCGGAAGTCAGCAGCCTCGATTTCGCCAACGCCGTCACGCTCCAGGGATTCGTGATTCCGGCGCTCAGCCAGCGCCGCGCCGAAACCGAAGTCATCCTCAAGGACGGCGAGAGCTTCGCCATCGCGGGCCTGATCGATAACCGCGTGATCGAGACGCTGTCAAAGGTCCCGGGATTGGGCGATCTGCCCATCCTCGGCAAGATCTTCCGCAGCCGGAGCACGCAGAAATCCACCGACGAACTGCTGGTGGTGGTGACCCCGCACTTCGTCAAGGCGCTGAGCGCGGAAGAGAAAGCCAAACTGCCCGACATGCCCGCCACGTTCCTGCCGGCAGCCGCTCCCGCGGGCGCCAAGAAGCCCAAAGCCGGCAAGACCAGCAACACCCAGACAACCGTCAAGGACCCTGAATTTGTAGGACCCCGTGGCCAGCAGATACCGAAACAATAGAGTGCCTGTGGCGCAGGCACTCGTGCCTGCCGTGTCGAGACTCGTCTCGACACTTTTTAAGAGCGTCCCCATGAGTGGGGACGCGGCAGGCAGGAGTGCCTGCGCCACATCCGGCTCCATGTCGATTCAGCTTGCCGTCATCCTGGTGCCGGTAGTGTTCGGCCTGATGGGTTTCGCGCTCGACCTGGGCCGTCTCTATCTGGTGCGCGGCGAACTCCATCAGGCGGCTGCCGCGGCCGCGATTGCCGCCGCCAACCAGTTGATCGGCACCACGACGTCGCTCGATCACGCCGGCGCGGTAGCCACGCAGGCCATCGCGTTGAACAAGTACAATTTCGGTTCGCTGACCCTCGGGCAGGACGCCGGCAACCTGACCAGCACGGTCAACGACCCGGCCTACTTCTCTACCGTGGCCGGCGCCCTCGGTACCGATCCGAATGGCGCCAGCGCCGACGGCACTACCGCCCGCCACGTGCAGATCTCGGTCACCGCCGACGCGCCGCTGCTCTTCTGGAGCCTGCTCTCGCTGGGCGCCTCGCGCAAGACGCCGATCGCCGCGCAGGTCCTGGCCGGAGTCAGCGCGCCCTTGTGCACAGCCTGCGGCATCGAGCCCTTCGCCATCGCGGCCAAGGACCCGAGCGACCTGGTGAATTTCGGACTCGGCGACCCGGCGGCCGATGGCCATTACACCTTCTACTACAACTGCACCGGGACGGCGCCCACCTTCCTGCCCAACTCGGGGCAAGCCGCCCCATACACCATCATCAATCGCTACGACGCGGCGAACACCACGGTCACCGACGAGACCGACCAGTTGTTCCGCCTCGGCGCCGCGGGACTGCTCTCCTCCACCACGCCCAACCCCACCGGCTCGCCGATTCCCCTGGGATGCGTGGGCATCGGCGATGCGCTCGAAGCCGTCTGGAGCAGCCCCACCTTCAGCGCCGTGCCGCCGCTCTGCTCAGGAGCCCTTCCCCCGGTGGCCCTGGCCGCACTGTGCGGCCTCTACTCGCGCTTCGACAACCAGACGCAGCCCGCCGCCTGCACTACGGGGGTCACCGATTACAGCGCGCTCCAGGCGGCCTTCCAGCCCGATACCGACATCGTCACCGGGCAGGCCGACATTTACGCCACCTACTCCGGCAACGGGCGGCGCGTGATCACGGTGCCGGTGGTGGACGCCCTGGCGCCCAATACGGCCACGCCGATGGTGGTGCTCGGCTTCCGCCAGTTCCTGGTGCAGCCCAACCCCGACGGCACGTTCTTCAATCCCTCCGACCCCAACGGCCGCTTCGTCGCGACCTACATCGGCAGCCCGATGCCGGTCAAGCAGGGGTACATCGACGACCGCTTCGGGCAGAGTTGCCCGGCTCCGGTGACTTCGGGCCCGGGGAAGGTGGTACTCCACCGATGAGGCGCGGGCGCAGCGGCAGCATGGCGATCGAACTGGCGATGTGGTTGCCGGTGATGTTCCTGCTGATCGGGGGCCTTATCCAGTTCGGCAAGATCACCTACATCTACTACTCGCTCGAGAAGACGATGACCACCATCGCCAGCTTACTGGCGGTGCAGAACGGGGTGAACTTCTGCCCCGATGCCGGCGACCCCACCATCACGGCGGCCATCCAGTTCGCGCTCACCGGGAGCACGGACGGCAGCGGCACGCCCGCCATCACCGGTCTCACCGCGGACATGATTACGGTGACCACGCAGTGCATCGATCCGGTGACCCTGACGCTGGGCGATTGCGCGGTGTCCGGCTGCGGCACGCCGGTGGGCGCCCAACGGCCGGACTTTATCACCGTTTCGATGCCCAACGGGTACATCGTGCAGCCGCGGATTCCGTATATCCTGGTGGACCCGATTCCGCTCAGGCCGAAGGCCGTGGTGGCATACGGAGGCGGATCGTGAGGATGCCCTGGTGGCGCAGGCACTCCTGCCTGCCGCGCCCCCACTCTTGGGGACGCTCTTGGTTCGACATCGTGTCACACCCGCAAACCGTGTCGAGACGAGTCTCGACACGGCAGGCAGGAGTGCCTGCGCCACGAGGGGTGTCATGAAGCGCACCCGCCGTTCGGGACAGGCTTCGGTGGAATTCGCGCTGCTCTATGGCGCGGTGATTCTGCCGCTCACGTTTATGCTGGTGTTCGTCAGCGAGATGCTGTGGGTGTGGCACAGTGTGGTGGATTTCACGCGCGACGGCGCCAACTATGCGGCCACCCACTGCTGGATGGGCGATGCCACCAACGTCACTAAATACATGACCACGCACGTGCCGCGCATGGTCGATATGGACAAATTCCAGAACGGCGAAGCGGGGCTCGAGGTCAGTTACTTTTCGCTCGACCCCGCCACCGGACAGCTCGCGCCGTTCAGTTGCGCATCGGGGGCCGATTGCAGCGCCAGTTGCGTTCCCGATGCGGTCACGGTGAGCGTCACCAGCTACCAGTTCACCAAGGGGCTTTCGACTTTTTTCCGATTGGCGCCGGTCACGATCCCGCCATTCGCCACCAGTATGCCGATGCAAAGCGCCGGATGCGACGAATCGGGAAACTGCCTGCCATGAGAAAGGACATCCGTGCCTAATACGACTCTGTTGGTCGCTTCGAGCGACGAGCATTTCCGCGAAAGCGTGCGCGACAGCCTGATCAATCTTCCCGAGGCGAAGATCGTCGCCGAATACCAGGAAGTGGCGGCCAACCTCTACATTCGCGTGCTGCAGGATCTGGAGCGCCATCCCCACGCCGGCCTCATCGTCGATATTTCGGGCGATCCCGAGGGCGCCATCAAGGCCATCGAGAAAGCCAAGCAGGCGGCGCCGGACCTGTTCGTGATGGTGAGCAACTTCAGCGCGGATGGCGAGACGGTGATCCAGTGCATGCGCGCCGGGGCCAATGAATTCCTGCTCCAGCCCATCAAACGCACCGAATTCCGCGAGGCTATGAGCCGGCTGGAGCACGCGCCGCGCCACGGCGCCGCCGGCGTCAGCAAGCTGGGCAAGATCTACACCTTCATCGGTACCAAGGGCGGCGTGGGAACCACCACCATGGCGGTCAACTTCGCCAGCGTCATGGCGCAGCGCAAGATTTCGACCGTCGCCATCGACCTGGATTGGATCGGCAACGACGTGGCCATGCAACTGGGCGCCTCGCCGCAATACACCCTCATGGAAGTCGGCGAGAACCTGGAGCGCCTGGACCAGGCGCTGTTCGAAGGCTTCGTGACGCGCGACCCGCTGGGCTTCTTCCTGGTGGGGCCGCCGGACGCGCTGGAACAGAGCGGCCACTTCAGCGATCACCAGTTGCGCGAGTTCGCCACCTTCCTGGTGGAGAAGTACGACGCCATCGTGGTCGATGGCGGACGCAATATCTCGAACGACCTCGTCCTGGCGGCGGCGCAGGTCTCGGCGGCGGTCTTCCTGGTGATCGACCAGGAGTTTCCGTCCATCCGCAACGCGCAGCGCTACATCGGCTTCCTGATGCGCATGGGCTTCAACCAGGATCAGATCCGGGTGGTGGTCAACCGCTACACCAAGAAGATCTCCGCCAATCAGGCCAGCCTGGAGCAGATCCAGCAGACGCTGAACCAAGCCGTGTTCTACGGAATTCCGAATTCTCCGGCGGTGATCGCATCCATCAACAAGGGCCGCCCGTTCGTGGCCAATCGCGAACTGGCGGGCGATCTGGACCGCGTTTTCCGCGCCTTCGTCGATAAAGCTACCGGCGGCAAGAAGGCCAAAGCTACCGACGCCATGGAGAAGACGGCATAATGAAAGCACACCATGGGTAGCCGAAGCGTTGTCCGTCCCGGATCGGGAGCCGACCGTTGGTTCGAATTGAAAAGCCAGGTTCACTCGAAGCTGGTGAACTCGCTGACCCCCGAACAGCTCAAAGACCTGAACAAGGATAGCGTCCGCGGGCAGGTGGGCACGGTCGTCGAGAAGCTCATCATCGACGAGTCGCTGCCCATGACGATGGGCGAGCGCGAGAAACTGACCGAGGAAATTCTCGATGAAGTGTTCGGCCTGGGCCCGCTGGAGGTTCTGCTCAAGGACCCCTCGATCTCCGACATCATGGTCAACGGCTTCGACAACGTGTACGTGGAACGGGCCGGCCGCGTGGTGGAGACCAACATCCGCTTCAAGGACCACGCGCACGTGCGCATGATCATCGAGCGCATCGTGAGCGCCATCGGCCGCCGCATCGACGATTCGTCGCCCATTGTGGACGCCCGCCTGGCCGATGGCTCGCGCGTCTGCGCGGTGATCCCGCCGCTCTCGCTGATCGGCCCGGTGATGTCGATCCGCCGCTACGGCAAGCGGGTGCTCACCACCGAGGACCTGATCAAGAACCAGACCTTCACCACCGGCATGCTGGATTTCATGAGCGGCTGCGTGGAAGCGCGGTTGAACATTGTGATCTCGGGCGGTTCGGGCTCGGGCAAGACCACCATGCTGAACACGCTCTCCCGGTTCATACCGGAGGAAGAACGCATCGTCACCATCGAAGATACCGCCGAACTGAATCTGCAACAGGGGCACGTGGTGCGTTTGGAAACGCGCCCGCCCAACATCGAAGGCGCGGGCGCCATCACGCAGCGCGATCTGCTGATCAACACGCTGCGTATGCGGCCCGACCGCATCATCGTGGGCGAATCGCGCGGTCCCGAAGCGTTGGACATGTTGCAGGCCATGAACACGGGCCACGACGGTTCCATGACCACGGTGCACGCCAACACCGCGCGCGACGCGTTCTCGCGGCTGGAGACCATGGTCATGATGGCCAGCCAGCACGTGCCGGATAAAGTCATCCGCCAGCAACTGGCGAGCGCGATCAACATTGTGGTGCATTGTAACCGCCTGGCGGACGGTTCGCGCCGGGTGACGGGCATCGCCGAGGTGGTGGGGGTGGAGCACGATCTGGTGGAGATGCAGGACCTGTTCGAATTCGAGCGCACCGGCATCAGCCCGCGCGGCAAGGTGGTCGGCTTCTTTCGCGGCAGCGGCAACACGCCGCTCTGCCTGGAGCGCCTGAAATCGTACGGCATCCATCTGCCGCTCGCCATCTTCCACGAGACGCACGAGGTGAAAGAGAAATAGATGGGCAGTCTGGGCTTCTTCCTGATTACCGGCGTGCTCTTCTCGATCGCGTTATACGCGGCGGGCTATTACGTGTGGAGCGTGCCGGAGCAGGAAGCCTCGGACCGGCTGGGCAGCCGTTTGCGCGAACTGCGCGCGCACATGCGCGGCCGCAACCAGAAGGCGCCGGAACTGCTGCGCCAGGAGCATCGCGGGCAGTTCGCCTTCCTGGGCGACCTGGTGACCTGGGTGGGCATGCTGCGGCGTTTGCAGACCGTCATCGATCAGGCCAACCTGAAATACCGCGCAGCCGACGTGTTTGGGCTCAGCGTGGCGCTGGCGGTGTGCTGTTTTCTGTTGACCACGCTGTTCGGCATGATGTTCTTCCTGCGGATTCTGTTCGCGGCGATCCTGGGCTTTGCGCCGGCAGTCTACATCCTGCAAAAGCGGTCGCGGCGGATGAAGAAGTTCGAAGAGCAACTGCCCGACGCGATCGACCTGTTCACCCGCACCATGCGCGCCGGCCACAACATCCACTCAGGTCTAGAGACCATCGCCACGGAGACCAGCGACCCGGTGAAGATGGAGTTCAAGAAGCTGATGGAAGAGCTGGCGCTGGGCTCGCAGGTGGAACCCGCGCTGCATGAATTGGGCAAGCGCGTGCCACTGCTCGACCTGAAGTTTTTCATCACCAGCCTGATCTTGCAGCGGCAGACCGGCGCCAACATGGTCAGCGTGCTGGAGAACCTCTCGACCCTGGTGCGCGAGCGCCTGAACATGGCGGCCAAACTGAAGGCGCACACCGCGCAGCAGCGTTTTTCGGCCGCCCTGCTGTGCTGCCTGCCGCTGGTGGTGGGCATCGGCTTCTATATTCTGAAGCCGGATTATGTGCGGCTGCTGTGGACCGATCCGGTGGGCATCAAGTTCTTCACCTACGCCATCTGTTCGGAGATCGTGGGTATTCTGGTGATCCGCAAGCTGGCTAACGTCAAGGTATGAGGAGGACGCTTGGATGGCGATAGTGACCGACCTGCTCCTCTTCCTGTTCACCGGGGCGACGCTGACGCTGCTGCTGTGGACCAGCATCGAACTCTTCCGCGCGCAGGACGACCCGTTGAGCGATCGGCTGGAAGGACTGCAATCGCAGGCCATGGTGGTGGCGGCGCGGGCCACGCGGCGCAAGAAATCGGCGCAGGGCCTGGACCGGTTCCTGTATATCATCGCGCTGGTCCCCGGCGGCGAGGACTGGATGAACGGGACGGAAAAACTGCTGGCGCAGGCGGGCATCCGGCGCAAGAGCGCGCTGGCGCTGTACTCGATTTTCGTGCTGCTGTTCGTGTTCGCGCTTTCGGCGGGCACGGTCTACCTGCAACGCAACAACCCCAACGGCCCGGTGTCGCTGATCGGCGGCCTGGTGGCGGCGTTCCTGCTGGGCTTCATCCTGCCCAAGCAGATTCTGTACCGGCTGGTGAAGAGCTATCGCACCAAGCTGCAGGAGGCGCTGCCCGACACGGTGGACCTGCTGGGCATCGTGCTGGGCACCGGGTTGGGCCTGGATCAGGCGATGATGCGGGTGAGCGAGGAGATGCAGTACATCTACCCGGAGCTGGCCAACGAATTCGCCACGGTGGTGATGCAGGTGCGCGCCGGGCAGGAGCGCGGGAAGAGCTTCAACCAGTTCGTGCGGCGGACGGGGATCGAGGACATCAAGAGTCTGGCGG
>JADGNT010000656.1 GCA_017883345.1 Candidatus Solibacter sp.
AAGAGGATCGACCGCTTGGGCTTGGCGCCGCTCTCCTTCATGATGCGCGCGATCTCCAGGACCGACGCGATTCCCGAAGCGTCGTCCATCGCGCCGTTATAGATCGTGTCGCCATTGATCGCGCGTCCCACACCCACGTGATCCAGGTGCGCCGACATGATGACGTACTCGTCCTTCAATTTCGCGTCCGACCCCGGCAGTATACCCGCCACGTTCGGCGCCTCCAGCGTTTCGCGCTTCACCGCCGCCTTGGTGCGCACGGTGCCCACTAGCGGAAACTTGGGCAGCGGTTGGTTCTCCGTGGCGAGCTTCAAGATCTCATCCATGGTGTGGCCGCTCCCCGCGAAAAACTTATCGCCGCCGCGGCGCGTGATCGCGATCGCCACCTTCTGACCAACGGATTCCTGCAACTCCGGATCCGCCAGCAAGAAGGCTTTCTGCGGACCGCGACCCCCGCCAGGGCCACCGCCTGCGCCCGCACCGGCGGCATCCGGAGCGGCATCTGGAGAAGCAGGCCCGGGCGGTGTCCCGGCTGTGGCCGTGCCCCGTCCGCCGGCGGTACCCGCGCGAGGCCGCGGATTCGCGATGGTGGCAGTGCCGATAGCGCCGGCCGCCTTCAGAACCGCCCAACGCTCCGACGCGGCACCCACGTGCGACTTGACCGGTCCGGGCGCGTCCAGGGCTCCCGTGCTGTTGACGTAGACCGCAATCTTGCCCCGCAGATCGACACCGGCCAGATCGTCGTACTTGGCTTCCGGCACGCGCAGGCCGTAACCCACGAACACCATGGCCGCCTCCGCCGTTGGCGCCAGGTCCGCGCGGCTGCTCTGTGTCGCGTCCTGCCGATCCAGGACTTCTTCCGCTCCCTCGCGCACAATCGCAATGCTCGATTCCTCTTCCACCAGTTGACGCGTCTCGAACTTCACCGCCTGGAGATAGCCCGACGTCCCAGCCGGTTTGAGGCCCAACGTCTCCATTTTTCCGGCGACATATTTGACGGCTTCCCGGTAGCCCTCGCTGCCCGTGTCGCGGCCCTGCAGTTTGTCATCCGCCAGAAACTGTATGTGCGCCCACCAGCGGTCGCCCTCCGCCACGAAATCGGCCGCGAACAGCGCCGCGGCACCGAGCGCCAGGATTACGAGGTTTTTCATGTGCCGCATCATTCTTAATAGGATTACCACGCGCCGCCGGGAATGGTAAACTGAAACTGATCTCCGTGCCGGAGTGTCGGAATTGGCAGACGAACCGGACTCAAAATCCGGCGCACTTCACTGGGCGTGTGGGTTCAAGTCCCACCTCCGGCACCAAACCCCTCTCTTCTCCGCTTCCTCCGCGCTGTTTCGACTTTCACGTTCTCCCTGCGTCAGTCGAAGCGGCTCCGTTCTTCCCCCAAACTGTCTTCTCCGCGGGTTTCTCCGTGCCTCCGCGCCTCCGCGTCAAGGGGCATCCCTCAAAATATAATTGAGCGCCTTATCCACGCCGCTCCACTATCGTTCTCATGGCGCTCTTCAAAACCCTCGGCGCTGCGATTTATGGCATCGATGCTCACCTGATCGATGTCGAAGTCGACATGTTCGCGTCGGGCAACGCGCGGGACTCCGTAATGGTCGGCATGCCCGACGTCGCCGTCAGGGAAAGCCGCGAGCGCATTAAGAGTGCGCTGATCAATTCCGGTTTCGGCTACCCCAACAAACGCATCACCATCAACCTGGCCCCGGCCAACGTTCGGAAGGAAGGCGCCGGCTTCGATCTCCCCGTTGCCATTGGCATCCTGGGCGCCATGGGCGCGGTTAAGGCGCTGGATCGGCACATCTTCATCGGCGAGCTTTCCCTCGATGGCGCCATCCGCCCCGTGCGCGGTTCGCTGTCCATCGCAGTCTGCGCGCGCGAGCAGGGCATCGCCAACCTGATCGTTCCCGCCGAAAACGCCGCCGAGGCCGCCGTGGTCGAAGGCGTCAACGTGTATGGTGTCCGTTACCTGGCCGAGGTGGTCGCCTTGCTCACCCGCCCCGAAGAGTTTTCACCAGTTGTCGCCTCGCGCAACGGCCATTCCGTAGAAACTGGGTTAGAGCCGGACTTCCGTGACGTACGCGGCCAGACCATGGCCAAACGAGCCCTCGAAGTTGCCGCCGCCGGAGTCCACAATGTCCTCATGATCGGTCCGCCAGGTTCGGGCAAGACGATGCTCGCCAAGCGCCTCGCGGGCATCCTGCCACCGCTCACCTTCGAAGAGGCCATCGAAACCACCAAAGTCCACAGCATCGCCGGAATCCTGGGACCGGGCGCCGGACTCTTGCACCAGCGCCCTTTCCGCGCGCCTCACCATACCATCTCCGACGCCGGCTTGATCGGCGGTGGCGCCGGCATGCCGCGCCCCGGCGAAGCCAGCCTGGCGCACAACGGCATGCTTTTCCTCGACGAGTTCCCCGAATTCCCACGCGACGTCCTGGAAATGCTCCGCCAGCCGCTGGAGGATGGATCGCTCAGTATCGCCCGCTCGGCGATGACGCTGCGCTTCCCATCCAGCTTCATGCTGGTGGCCGCCATGAACCCCTGCCCGTTCATGTAGCAAATCCACTGAGTATTAACACAGAGTGCCGGGCGCCACCGCACACTCTTGCGTGCCCTGTTGTACTCCAACCGGTTCGTGGGTTTGTAGGCGTTTTCCGCCAACGACTCGGTCACAGACCAGTAAGCAGATGATCTTCCCGTCTGCTCCCGTACTGCTACTGTTCTTTATTAGCTATATCAATATGCATCATAAGAACCGTAGTCATAGGGCCTGTGGAAACTGTGGAAGACAGTCTAAAGTGCACAAAAATCAGCCACTTCCTTGTCCGCCTAGTGGAGGATAACGAGTCGGATAAAGAGGGAAAAACCGCGCTGACATGCAATCTTCACATTTTCCCCATGCCCTGTGAAAGGGCACCTGTGGAAGACATGGCAAATCGTTTCTAATGAGCCAATTGGACCGCGAAAGAATCTGTGGAATAGCTGAGGTACAGCGAAGTATGCTGAGGCGAGTCGTAAACTCTTGGGAGTCAGGACGAAACCCCAATCCAGAACGGCAAAGTCAACGGCATAGATCCGCCACCCACAGGGACCGTGTCCCGGCGGGCAGTTCGCAGCTACCGATAATCGTAGATATCGCTCCCTCTCCGGCGAACTCCGGCCGCACGGATTGGCTGGCGCACTATTGCAGCAGTTTGCTGGCGTGCTGCGCAAGAATGCCATCCACCGCTGTCAGATCGCCTTCGGTGAGTCTCCAACCCGCCGCACGCGCGTTCGCTTGAGCCTGTTCGGGCGACTTCGCGCCGGCGATAACGGAGGCCACCGAGGGGCGTGACGCGAGCCAGGAAAACGCGAGTTCCAGCAGCGAGTGACCACGAGATTCCGCGAACTCGCGAAGACGGTCCACCGCTCTGAGGTTCTCTTCCATGAAGACCTTTGGCCCCCAGCCGGCCTCACCGCGGCTACCGGGCGGAAGCGCCTGGCCGAGTCGGTATTTGCCGGTCAGCAGCCCGTTGGCCAGCGGGAAGTACGGAAGAAAAGCCAGCCTGCGGCGTATGCACTCAGGTAGCACGTCCGTCTCTGGTTGGCGGTGCATGAGGCTGTACTCGTTCTGCACGCTGATGAAGCGGGCGGCGCCGTCGCGCACCGCGCCGTCGGCTTCACGGATCTGCTCGGC
>JADGNT010000657.1 GCA_017883345.1 Candidatus Solibacter sp.
GTCACAGGCATCGGCAATCGCGGCGCCGGAAACACCAGTTTCGGTCCCGCCGGAGCGGAGGAGGCGATCGCCTTTAAACTGTCCCCGGACGGTTCCCACGAGATCTACGAGACCACGCTCGGGGGCAGCGACCGCACCGAGGGAACAGCCATCGCGGTGGATCGCACCGGCGCGGCATATCTCGGCGGCATGACCACCTCCGTCGACTTCCCGCTTGTGAAGCCGCTGCAGAAGACACTGGGTGCGCGGCCGCTGGGGAAGAGTACCGACACCGGGAACACGTGGACACCGCTGGACGAGCTGCCGTTCGCTTTCATTCAGACGATTTTGGCCGAGCCGGCTGAGCCCGACACGCTGTACGCAACAACCAGCGACGCGGGCGCTGTGAAGACCACCGATGGCGGCGCCACCTGGAGCAAGATCAACAACGGTATCCCCGTGACCAATTTGCAGGCACTTGCAATCGACCCGCTGCATTCGCAAACGCTCTATGTCGCAACCAATCCGTCGATAGCGCCCGGTGTGATCTATAAGAGCGTAAATGGCGGCAGCAATTGGACCGTGGCGGACTCATCGGCCTCAGCGGGAGTATTGCAGCTGGCAGTCAATGCGAAGAGTCCCAACATTGTCTACGCCGTGTGGAACAACCAGACCACACGCAAGAGCATGGACGGCGGCGCTACCTGGAGTATGGTTGTTCTGCCACAAAGTTGGATTACTTACTTGGCGCTCGATCCCCGAGTGAGCGGAAATCTGTATGCATATTCGGCGGAAATCGCCAGGAGCCTGACGGACGTGACACCGGAGTACATCTGGCATAGCGCCGACGGCGGGGCCACATGGCTGCAAGTGCCGCCAAGGCCGGATGACTCCGAAAAGATGCTCATTGACGCTTCGACCGCCCCCTCGATCGTTTACAACGCGCTGTCGTCGCGCAGCACTGACGGCGGAGTCACGTGGACGTCCCTTTCCTCTCCTGGGTCGTCCAATACGACTATTGCGACCGGCCCCGTGCTCGGTCCGATTGCGGTGGACGCCTCCGGTACTCTCTACGCAGCCATCGTGTGGGGCACCCTGGTCGTTTCGCGCGACCACGGACAGAGTTGGACGCCGATCGGTACACCGGTTCCGCCGTCACCCTACCAACGGGACGCTCCCACAAACGTGATCAGTATCGTTCCCACTTCCAACACCGCGACCGTCTACGCGGCCGTGCAGAACCGGCAGACCAGCGGATTCCTCACCAAGCTCAGCCCGGACGGCTCGACCATCGTCTACTCGACATATCTGCGCGGCCACGATGCACAAGCGCCGGTCGCCAACGGTCCGGCGGAACGAGCCGCCATCACCTGGCAGAATGGCGTTACTGCGGTTGCTCTCGACGCCGCGGGAAATGTCGTGGTGGCCGGCACCTCGCGAGCCAGTGACTTCCCACAAGTGTACCCTGTGCAATTGGCCAATGCGGGCCGCGGCGACGCCATGGTAGCCGCAATCGCGGCAGATGGTAGCAAACTGCTCTATTCGACGTACCTGGGCGGCTCGCAGGACGATGGCGCGTTCGCTCTGGCACTGGATCCGCAAGGTTATGTGGTGATCGCGGGCCAGACATGGTCCGCCGACTTCCCCGTCACACCAGGGATGGTACCCGGAACCGGCCAATTCGGCGATGCCTTCGTCGCAAAGATCGCGACTCCAGGGCCGCCTGCAATCAGCGCCGTGCTGAATGGGGCGAGCTTTCAGCCGGGGATCGAATCCGGCTCCTGGGTCACGATTGAGGGCACGAACTTGACCAGGTCGGCGCGGACTTGGACGGCCGCCGAGATTGCGAGCGGACAAATGCCCACAGCGCTGGATGGCGTGAGCGTTACCATCAATGCCAAGCCGGCCTTCGTCTACTACATCAGCCCCATCCAGATCAATGTGCAGGCGCCGACCGACGACACGTTGGGCCCGGTCGACGTCGTCGTCACCAACAATGGCACGGCCAGCGCGCCCGCAACCGCGCAATTGCAGCCGACCGCGCCCGCGCTCTTCCTGTACCCCGGAACGAACTACGCGATCGCGTCGCTATTGCCGGATTATTCTCTCGTCGGCAATCCCGCCGCACCAGTCCATCCTGGCGATATCGTCGTACTGTGGGGCACGGGATTTGGCGCAACGAATCCCGCGGTACCGGCCGGAGTGGCGGCTTCCGGCACGCCATTCACCGGGGCTGTACCTACCGTGACGGTCGGGGGAATTAAGGCGCAGGTGGTGAGTTCGCTTCTCACTGCGGGCAGCGCCGGACTTTACCAGATCACCATCCAAATCCCGGCGAGCGCACCCTCGGGCGCCTTAGAGGTGAGAGCTTCCAGCGGCGAAGTAACATCGTCTACTGGCGTATCGATCATCGTGAAGACTCCATAACTTTTTAGTCGGCCAGCCGTGCCCAGCACCACTTGGGTTCAAAGTCGACTCGCGGAACTGGCCGGCGAGTGGGCCCGCCCGTCGATTACTCGCCAGTAGTCGCCAAGCGTTTACCGATCCGCTAGGTCGGTTTACGGCACCCTCGGAAGTTACCCTCATTTCTGGCCGCATCGGCTACGCGGGTCAGAGCGTACCAGCCCAGCCGCTTCCCATCTCGCCGCGGGATGGACCAGCCATCTTTCTGGAACTCCGCCGTGCGCGCAGCGTATTTATTGGCATGGGCCAGAACACCCGCTTCGCCTTTCGCACGCTCTTGAAGAATCCCGCCTTCACGCTGATCGCCGTCTTCGCCCTGGCGCTCGGCATCGGCGCCAACACCGCCATTTTCACGGTCGTCGACCGCGTGCTTCTGCGGCCGCTGTCATATAACCATGCCGATCGCCTGGTCAATATCGCCCGGAAATTCAAGACCGGCGCCAGCCCCTCCATGTCGATACCGAAGTTCGCCGCCATCCGGCAAGCCAGCTTGCTCGAGGCGGTCTCGGTATACGATTTCATGGGGCCAGGCATGAATCTCTCCGGCGCCGGCCACCCCGAGCAAGTCAAAGGCATCCATGTCTCGGAGGCCTACTTCCGCATGCTGGGTGTCGCTCCGGTGATGGGCCGCACCTTCTCGTCCGAGGAGGATCGCCCCGGCGCCCCGCGCGTCGCGGTACTCACCAACGGCCTCTGGAAGCGGCGCTTTGGCGGCGATCCAGGCATCATCGGCGGAGCCATCAGGATCAACTCCGAGCCCTTCACGGTGATCGGCGTGATGGGTCCGGATTTCGCCGGTGAACCCGAAACCGACCTCTTCCTCGCCGAGCAGGCCGATCTCAACAGCGCCAACCAGGGCCACTTCCTTTTCCTCGGCGCGCGGCTCAAGCCCGGTGTCACCATGGAGCAGGCCAACGCCGAATTGCGCGTCATCGCCGATCGCTTTCGCAAGCTGTATCCCGCCGTCATCTCGCCCGATGAGAGCTTCGCGGCGCAGCCCATGGGCGCACCGCTGACCGGCGACCTGCGCACGCCGTTGTTCGTCCTCCTGGGAGCCGTGGCTTTCGTCCTGCTGATCGCCTGCGCCAACGTCGCCAACCTGCTGCTGGCGCGGGCCGCCGGCCGAAGCAAGGAGATCGCCCTTCGCATGGCGCTCGGCGCCGGTCGCGGCGCCATTCTGCGCCAGTTGTTGACGGAAAGCCTGCTCCTGGCTCTCGCCGGCGGCGTGGCCGGCGTCTTCCT
>JADGNT010000658.1 GCA_017883345.1 Candidatus Solibacter sp.
CCGGCCGCGTCCCGACTCATCGGGACGCCTGCCGGGCGTGCTCCAAAGCGCGTCCCGAGGAGTCGGGACGCGGCAGACTGAGAGTCTGCGCCACGTCGGCGGCGTTGTCGCTGGAAGGCGGCTAGTGCGCGCGCCGAAGCAGAGCCATGGGAAGAGCTTCGCACCAATGTCATCGAGGCGATATCGGTTCACTTCGAAGACGGCCCGGTGCATCCCCGGCTGGTGCAGTTGCGCTCCGTGAAGGACGAGTTGATTCAGGCAGAAGCCGCGCGAAATTGCCGCGCGGCGTATCCGCGGATCGTGTAATCCGCACGAGCGGGGCGAGATTCTTTTTGAGACAATACACCGATGCGACGATTCACGATATGGATGCTGCTACTTGTTCTGGGCGGATACTGCGCCGGCCGCGATCTGGCGGGACGCTACACCGGGGAGTGGAAGAGCGACTCGTCGGGAAACGGCGGCGCCATCCGCATGACGCTCGATGCCGCGCCGGATGGAACCTGGAAATGCGAGGTGTCCTTTTCGATCGAAGGCGTGGACATTAAGACCACGACGCACCAGATCAAGCTCCAGGATTCGAAGCTGGATGTCAGTTACGATTTCGAGGCGCCGGGCGCCAGGCTGCGTTCGCACATGACGGGCGAGTGGAACGGAAGCGTGTTCCAAGGGCGCTACGAAACTAGCGTGATCGATGGCGACGCGATCGATGCGGGGACGTGGAGCGCCAGCCGCGCGAAGTAGACCCTGGCTTAGCGAGATGGTCCAACGCCAAGAAGCGGTGCTGCGCGGCTTGCGATTCATCTATCGCAATTCGCTAGAGGGGGACAACTTCGAGGATTGGGGCGGCGACTATTTGTGGTGCTTCCACTGCGTCGCGTCGACCTCGGCCGATGCCCGGTTGCGCGCTCTGGCGCGGGAGATGGGGGCGACCCTGGCGCTGAAATGGCGGGGCGAACAGCAGGCGCTGCCGGAACTGGCGGATGCCGGCGAGGTGGGCTACTACATGTCGATGATCGACGTGTCGAGCCGGCTGGGAATCGACAACCACGGGCTTGGCGAGCATGTGCGGCAGGGGAGCCATCGCTTCACGGCGCGGGACTACCTGGGCTTCGATCCGGTTCGGGAAGCACCGCCAGGGGGCGCGCGGTCACGCTATGACGTCTGGTGCGATGCGCTGGTTTTGACCTACACGGGGGATGGGTGCGGCATCCCGATGGGCGCGTCTTACGTCGACGTGCTGCGCTGGCTGCCGCGAATGCGGCCGTATGGCGGACCGGCGGACGGAGAGTTCCGGGACATGGTTCTTGCGATCACGCACCTGGTCTACACGCTGAACGATTACAACCGGTACCGGCTGTCCCCGGAATGGCTGCCGGACGAGTTCGAGTTTCTGCGCGAGAACCTGAAGGTGCCGGTGGCGGCGGGCGACGCGGAGTTGCTGGGCGAATTCGTGGATTGCCTGCGCGCGTTCGGATTGCCGGACAGCGACGGCGTGGTCCGCTCGGGAGTGGAGTATCTGTTGGCCAGCCAGAACGCGGACGGCAGTTGGGGGGATGTCGACGAGCCCGATGTGCACACGCGGTATCACACGGCGTGGACGGCGATCGACGGGCTTCGGGACTACGCCTGGAGCGAGCGGACGGAGTGGCCGGCGGGGGTACGCGAGGTGCTGGTGGGGGGCGGATAGCGAGACTCGCACAGTATAGGACCGCTCCCTGACGGTCGCGGCTCTGATTGGAGCACTGGGACATGCTACGATTTTTTGCATGACTCACATGATTCTGGCAATCTTGCTGTTGGTGTCCGCTGGTTTGCTCCCCGCGCAGGGGCTGCCGCCGCTGATCGATCGCGAGCTGCTGTTCGGCAATCCGGAGATTGCCGGCGCGCAGATCTCGCCGGATGGGAAATATCTCGCGTTTGTGAAGCCGTGGAACGGTACGCTCAACATTTGGGTCAAAAAGGCCGCGGAGCCGTTCAGCGCGGCGCGGCTATTGACTACGGAAGCCAAGCGGCCGGTGGCCGGGTACGGGTGGACGCGCGACGGCAAGTACGTCGCGTACGTGAAGGACAATGACGGAGACGAGAACTACAACTTGTACGCGGTGGACCCGGCGGCCACGCCGGCGGCGGGCGCCCAGGCGCCGCCCTCGCGCGACCTGACCGGGCTGAAGGGCGTGCGCGTGCTCCAGTACAGCGCGCCGAAGAACGATCCGGACACGCTGTATATCGGGATCAACGATCGCGACAAGGCATGGCACGATCTGTACAAGCTCAAAATCTCGACTGGTGAAAAGACGCTGGTCCGCAAGAACACGGAGAAGATCGCGGGCTGGTTTTTCGACCTGAAGGGGCAGTTGCGGATGGCTGCGCGGACGGCGGACAACGGCGACACGGAGATCCTGCGCACGGACCCGAACGGTTTCACCAAGATTTACTCGTGCAACGTGAATGAGAACTGCGGGCCGCATCGCTTCCACAAAGACGGCAAGCGGGTGTACTTCGAGACCAACAAGGGCGACGCCATGGATCTGACGGCGCTGATGCTGCTGGATCCGGAGACGGGCAAGACCGAGTTAGTGGAATCCGACCCGTTGAAGCGGGCCGATCTCGGCGGCGTCGTGTTTTCGGAAGTAACGGACGAACTGGCGCTGACGACGTACACGGACGAGCGCACGCGGCGCTATTTCCACGACAAGAAGTTGGAAAGCGACTACAAATGGCTGCAAGGCAAGCTGCCGGGGAAGGAGATCGGGTTCGGGTCGCGCACGGCGGACGAACGTCTCTGGCTGGTGAATGCCCGTTCCGACACAGAGCCGTCGGAGACGTACCTGTTCGACCGCAAGGCGAAGACGCTCGCGCTGCAATACCGGCTGTACGAGAAGTTGCCGCGTGAATCGCTGGCCGCGATGCAGGTGGTGAAGTACAAATCGTCGGACGGGCTGGAGATTCCGGCGTACCTGACGCTGCCCAAGGGCGTTGCGGGCAAGGGGTTGCCGATGCTGTTGATTCCGCACGGCGGTCCGTGGGCGCGCGATAACTGGGGGTACAATCCGCTGGCGCAGTTTTTCGCCAATCGTGGCTACGCGGTGCTGATGCCGAACTTCCGGGGGTCTACGGGGTACGGCAAGAAGTTTCTCAACGCGGGCAACGGCGAGTGGGGACGGAAGATGCAGGACGACCTCACATGGGGCGTGAAGTATCTGGTGGTGGAAGGCATCGCGGACCCGAAGCGCGTGGGGATCCTGGGCGGGTCTTACGGCGGGTACGCTACGTTGGCGGGGGTTGCGTTCACGCCGGAGGTGTATCGCGCGGCGGTGGACATTGTGGGGCCGTCGAACCTGCTGACGCTGCTGGATGCGATTCCGGCGTATTGGGAGGCGGGGCGGAAACAGATGTACGCGCGCATGGCGGACCCGGGGACGGAGGCCGGCAAGGCGTGGATGAAGGAGCGCTCCCCGCTGAATTCGGCCGACAAGATCAAGACGGCGCTGATGGTGGTGCAGGGCGCCAATGACCCGCGCGTGAACCGGGCGGAGGCGGAACAGCTTGTGATCGCGCTGCGCGACCGCAATTTCCCGGTGGAGTACCTGATGGCGCCGGACGAGGGCCACGGGTTTGCGCGGCCGGTGAACAACATGGCGATGTTCATGGCGGCGGAGCGATTCCTGGCGAAG
>JADGNT010000059.1 GCA_017883345.1 Candidatus Solibacter sp.
GGGGTGCCGGGGTATAGAATCGAGTTCGCCGCCGGCAATGGCGCACCGCGGGAGGTGAAGAAGAGGATGCGATCCCCCTTTCTGATTGCAAGTTTGAGCGCGACACTGACCTGGTTTGGAACTGTGGTTTGCGCCCAACCGGCGCAGAAGGCCGCTGCGCCGTCGGTTCCCGGGTTGTCGGCGGAGCGGCTAAAACGCCTGGATGGTCTCCTGCAGAAGTACGTGGATGACAACCAGATCGGCGGCGCCGTGGCGTTGGTGCTCCGCGACGGGAGCCCAGTGTACGAGCGCGCGGTCGGGTGGAGCGACAAAGAAGCCGGCCGCAAGATGAGGACGGACACCATTTTCCGGATCGCGTCGCAATCCAAAGCCATCACCAGCACCGCGATTCTGGCTCTGGTGGAGGAAGGCAAGGTCGGCATCACCGAGCCGGTGAGTCATTTCATTGCGAGCTTCGCCAAGACCACCGTGGCGGTTAGAGCCGATGGCGGCATCACTATGGTTCCCGCCACGCGTCCCATAACCATCCGGGACCTCTTGACGCACACGGCCGGCATTTCTTACGGAACGGAACCGCTGGTGGCATCGCTCTATGAAGCGCAAGGCCTCGGTCCCGCAGCCGGCAATGGCTGGTACACGGCGGACAAAACCGAGCCGATATGCGAAACCATGGAGCGGTTGGGTACCCTGCCCTTTGTCGCTCAGCCGGGAGAGGCCTATGTTTATGGCTATAACACGGACATACTCGGCTGTGTGGTGGAGAGAGCCTCGGGTATGCCGCTCGACGAGTTTATCCGCATCAGGATCACTGGGCCGCTGGGCATGAAGGACACCGGCTTTTTCCTGGCATCCGAGCAACGCGAGCGCCTGGCAACGGTCTACTCGAGCGTCCCCGGCGAAACCATCGTGCGGGCACCGGAAGGGTCGAGAGGACAGGGACACTACGGGGAGGGCCCCAAGAAGAGCTTTGCCGGCGGCGCCGGCCTCGTTTCCACGGCCCGCGACTACGCGCGGTTCCTCGAGATGATCCGCAGGGGCGGCGCACTCGGCGGTGTCCGCATCCTGGCGCCGCGCACCGTGGACTTGATGACCACGAATCAGAGCGGCATGCTGCACTCGACCACGGGACTGGGCTTTGGCTTCGGTTTCGAAACAGTGGATCGCTACGGCGCCAAGGGGATGGCTACCGTGGGTGCATTCGGTTGGGGAGGCGCTTACGGCACGGCTTACGAAGTAGACCGCCTCGGCCGCCTGGTGGTGGTTCTGATGATTCAACTGATGCCCAATGCAACCGACATCCAGCAGAAGTTCTCCAACGTCGTCTATCAGTCGCTACTGAATTGATAGCGGCAGAAAGGAACCCGTGAAGAAACGCGTACTGATTTCTCTTCTGATTGTAGGTGCGGCCCTGTGGGGCCAGAAGAAGGTTTACCCCGAGCGCTGGGTCTACGTTTCCGGCGAACTCGGCACCGATCGTGCGCTGGAGCGGTTCCGCGATATCGCCCGCACCGCCTCCGAGCACGGGCTCACCGCGATCATGTACTCTGCCGGATTCGACAGGCTCGACTTGCAGCCGCCGGAGAACATCGCCAGGCTCAAAGAGGTCAAGGCCATCTGCGAGCGCTACCATTTGGACCTCGTACCCTCGATGTTCGGCACGGGTTACGGCGGAGGCATTCTGTCACACGATAAGAACCTCGCCGAAGGCGTGCTGGCCAAGGATGCGCTGTTCGTGGTGGAGGGCGGGCAGGCGCGGTTTTCGCCCGAAAACTCCGCTTCGTTTATCAACGGCGGCTTCGAGGAGCACCAGGGCGACCGGCCCGACGGCTATCTCCCGGGCGCCAACACGGCCGTCGATACCACCGTCTTCCACAGCGGCAAAGCCTCCTTGCGACTGGAAGGCTTCGGCTCCAAATCGAACGACAGCGCTCACATCATTCAGCAGATCACCGTCAGGCCTTACCGCCAGTACCGGCTCAGCCTCTGGGTCAAAACCGAAGATGTCAAGCCCTCCCTGCTGGGCGGCATCCACGCCCAAAGCGACGACGGGCGCAACCTGCACCCCTGGGAGCCGAGGCTCTCCGGCACCTCCGACTGGCGGCAACTGGTCTCCGGATTCAACAGTTCGAGCGCGGCGAAGTTCAAGCTCGACATCGGCGTCTTCGAAGGCGCCAAGGGCGCCACGGGCAAGGTGTGGATCGACGACGTCAAGGTGGAGGAGGTAGGGCTTCTCAACGTGCTGCGCCGCCCCGGGACTCCGGTCACCGTGCGCGACGAAAAAACCGCGGCGGTCTACGAGGAAGGCAAAGACTACGCCGCCATCGCCGACCCCGAGCTCAACTTTCATTGGGACCACGAAGGGCCGGCCATTCGCATCCTACCCGGAGGGAAAATTCCGGAAGGGGCCCGGCTGCGAGTCAGCTACTACCACGGGACCACCATCTACCAGGACCAGGTGCCGGTGTGCTTGTCGGAGCCCAAGACGCAGGCGATCTGGGATAAGCAGGCCCGCCTGATCCACGACCTGCTGGCGCCGCGTAAATACATGATGGCCATGGACGAGTTGCGCATGGCGAACTCGTGCGAAGCCTGCAAGCGCCGCGGTCTGAGCACGGCCGAGTTGGTGGGCAACGCCACCACGCGGCAGTTCAACGCCATCCGCGCGCTCGACCGCAAGGCTGAGGTCTACGTGTGGTCCGACATGTACGACCCGAACCACAACGCGCGCAACCGGTATTACCTGGCGGAAGGCGACATCACCGGTTCGTGGAACTATATTCCGAAAGAGATCAAAATAGTCTGCTGGTATTACGAGAGGCGCCAGCCGAGCCTGGCACACTTTTCCAAGCTCGGTTTTCAGACGCTGGCCGGCGCCTACTACGACGGGGCCAACCTCGACAATCCGAAGGGCTGGCTGGAGGCCCTCGACCAGACACCCGGAGCCATCGGGATCATGTACACGACCTGGGAGAACAAATACAGCCTGCTGCCGGATTTCGGCGACCTGGTCTCGAAGCGCTGAGCGAGGTCTGTTAGCGGACCGGGAGGAGGTGGCGCGCAGTTTACCTACACCGACAACTTCCTGACGACCGTGCGAAGCTCCGCGGCCAGGCGCGGGATCTCAGCCTCGGCTTCGGCGCCTTCGTACTCGATCCCCACATAGCCCTTATAACCGGAGTTGCCCAGCATCCCCAGCAAGCGGGTCCAATCGGCCGGCTGCTTCTTTCCGTTCGGCGCGGAGACCTGGCTTTTCAGATGGACGCTGGTCACATACGGGAGCAGTATCTCCAACTGCTTGTAGCCGTCCATGCGCAAGTTTCCCGTGTCCGCATTCACGCCGGCCCACGATGTCGCCGCCTGTTTCACGATTGCCGCGGTGGGGGCGGCGTCGACGGTCAGCCCGTAATCGTTCTCGACGCCGAGCATGATTCCCTTCGAACCGGCGTACTCCGCGCCGCGCTTCAAGACCTCCGCCGCCCAAGCAATCGCCTGCTGCTCGGTGGCGCCTTTGGGTACGTTGCCGCCGAAAACGCGCACATGGCCGGCTCCCAGCCGATCGGCCACATCCACCCACTTCCGGATATTTTCGAGCTCGGCGAGCTGCAACTCCGGAGTGGGCTGCGACAGTTGGACCCGTACTCCAGCGTTATAGATCTGCACGCCGTTCTTGAAAGCAGTTTTGCGTAACCCGGCCAGGTATCCCGGGGAAGTATCCGGGAACCAATATACGGTGCAATCGAGTCCATCGATGCCCCAGTCCGAAAGGCGGCGGATCAGGTCGTCATACGACATCGTCTTCGCGGCGAGCTCTTTCCGGTAAGAGTACGCGACCAGACCGGAGCGAAAACGAAACTTGGGTACAGGCTGCGAGTTAATTTGTGCGAGCGCGGGCGCAGCGGCCAGCGTAGTTAGAAGTTGCCGGCGGTTCATGGAGATACACTATCAGAATCTGGCCCTCGGGACTGACATGAATTTCCGGCGCAGTTTGCCGGAAATTCGCTGTCTGTCCCAGGGTTTGCTCCTTCCCCGGGTTGCTTGCGTCACCGGATCACGTTTATGGTGCCGAGCGGATACCAGCCGTCCGGCTCGCGGCCGGATATCGCCAGACGAATCGCCGGCTTGCCGGTGCCTGGGTCGAGGAGAGCGGTGCGAAGGCGATAGACTCCCTCCGGCAAGTCTGCCGGGATAGCGAGCGAGTCGTCGAACACGGCGTCTCCCGGCAGCCATTTGCGGATATCGGCCGCCGTCGCGATCCGCGCCGTGTGTCCGGGCGATGTCAGCTCGAACGCTAGCCGATACTCGCGATACACGGGCGCGACGCCCTCATTTACCCACCAGGACTTGAGCCCCAGCATGGCGCCGGCCCTTACGCGATCTTCGAACTCGATCCGGCGCAGGGCGAACCGGTAACCCATTCTGCTCTGGAAATCGTCGAACTCCCGCTGCCATTCGGGCGGGATGGCAGTCGACTTGACGTTCAGTGAGCTCACGTGCCAGCGCAACGCCTCGGTCAGGATGTAGTGCACGTCCCAGTTGTTCTGCTTCCACCCAGCCGGCACTCCGCAGGTTTCCATCACCACCGGGCTGCGCCGCCACACATCCTGTATGCCTGTTCGGGCGATTTGCTGCGGATAGAAATCGAGCATGTGCGAGAATTTCGGCCGCATGTCGCCCAGGCAGTCGAACCGCCAGCCTGCGCCGCGGCTGGTGCCGTAAACCAGCGCATCCGGTTCGTCGAAGTTCATCAGCAGAAGAGTGCGGTGGAACGCCTTGAAGTAGATGTCAATGAGCGATCTCTGATGCTCGAAGGCCGGCATGTAGTTGCTCCACCCCTCGCCCCAATAGCCGACCGATGAAATGTCGACGCTTTCCAGGTCCGGATGTCCGTCGTAGCGCGCTCCGGCGGCCGCGATCAGAGTGTTCCAATGCTTCAGGTACAGCGGATCGCTAAAATCCGGCTCCCAGATCGCCTCGGAGGCGGCATTGGCGCGCCGCGCTCCGGAACTGCGATACCACTCGGGCAGTGGATGCTGCTGATCGTAGGGCATCAGGCGGATTGCCAGCGTCTGGCCATGCAACCGCGCCTGTTGGAGCGCGGTGTCGAGAATCTCCCAGCGGACCTTTCCCCTCTCGGGCTCGAGCGTGGCCCAATGCCAACGGCAGTATGCGATCGTAGTCTCGGGAAAAACGGGTTTCGCCGCCACCGGAGCGAGCGGCTCGGTGGGACCGGCTTCGGACCATCGGAGACCCGGATACAGCGGCTCGCCGTTGTATCGTTGAAAGGTAGTGATCCCCATGCCCGGGTTGACAAGAACGCCGCGAAATTCAGTGGGCCGGACAATGACATGCTCGGCTTGAGCCAGTGGAATCAGGACGGCGAGGAGCCAGAGATGCTTCATTGACAACCTCTCTACGAGAACCGTACTATAGCACAGGAAAAATCAACAAATCAGAATAGGTTCTGATGAGCAGAACAGCAGTTCCTCGTCCCAAAGGAGCGCTGAAGGTTGACCCGCAAACAATTTCTGGCCACGCTGGCTTGCACCCGATCCGTACTGGCCCAGGCAGGACCGGGCGGCTCCGTGTGGGCCGTGCATGATGGGGAAAAAGTCGAAAAGGACGATCTCCATAATCCCTTAAAGACGCGCAACTCCGCATGGGACGGCCGTACGATCAAACTGTTTGCCGGCCGCAACGAGGTAGTCGCCTTCCAGGTGATTGTCGAAGCGAGCGGCGCCGGCATCCGAAACCTGCGCGTCTCACTGCCGGAGCTGAAACAGCGCGGCGGCCGCGGGCGGCTCGCCTACGTGCCGCCAAGCGACGATCCGTCAAACTCCGTGGGCCGGCCGATACAGATCTTTGCGGAAAACTACATGTACGTTCCGACGCCAGGGACAGCCTCGTGGATTTATCGGGCGGGGACTCCCGGCGCCCCTCCAAAGCCGACCGGATGGAAACCGGTGCAACTGGTTCCGGAGAACGCCCGCGCCGGGCGAGGCGGCTTTCCGATCCAGGTTGCTCCTGCCGGGAACCAACCCATCTGGATCGAGATCTACACTGCGCGCGACTTGCCGCCGGGAATCTACGACGGCGCCGTGGCGGTCTCCGCCGACAACCTGACGGCGAAGCTGCCGGTTACGATCGAGGTGTTCGACTTCCTTCTGCCGGATGAGAACAGCATGCACGCCATGCTGTATTACGATAGCTCGCAGCCCGAGCTGTACATGGGACGGAATCTCGACCCCGAGTTCCATCGGTTCGCGCACCGCCACCGCGTCGAGTTGGTGAACGCTTACAGCCCCGTCTCCGCGAAGGAACATGCCGGGCGGTTCCGCGGCGACGATTTTACCCGCGCCCAGGGCTATGAAGGCCCCGGTGAAGGCGTCGGCAACCGGATCATGCCGATGTCGTTTTATGGCCCGCCGCGCGGGTTCGAAGATCGGCCGACGGCGTGGGAAAGGTCCGATGCCTGGATGAAATTCGTCACGCAGAACTTCCCGAAGGCCTTGACGTTCCTGTACATGCCCGACGAACCCAGCGCGTCGTCTTACGGCCGGATCAATCTGATCGGAGAAAATGTTCACAGCAACCCAGGGCCGGGCGGTAAGCTGCCCATGTTCGTGACCAGCGGATACCAGCCGCGGATTGAGAACGCCATAGATATCTGGTGCTCCGGCCCGCGAGGCTACAACATCGCGCGAGCCATCGAAGAACGGAAGAAGGGCCGCGACTACTGGTTCTATAACGGCGGGCGGCCGCATGGTCCGGCCATTGCGATCGAATCGCCGGCCACCGACCCGCGCGCGGCGATCTGGGCCTGCTTCAAACACGACATACGGGTGTATTTCTACTGGCATTCGGTCCACTGGCGGCACAACAGCCAGAAGCAGGGTGAACGCAATCAGGACGTGTGGGCCAATCCGATTACATTCGACAATCGCGGCCAGCCGAACAAGAACAGTTTCGGCATAGGGTACGGCGATGGCGTGCTGATGTACCCCGGCGAAGAGAAAGTGCACCCGGAGCAGGACCGCGGCATCCGCGGCCCTTGCGCAACCATTCAACTCGCCAATTTCAGGCGCGGACTGCAGGATCACCAGTATCTGACCTTGGCGCGCAAGTTGGGGTTGAACACGCTGGTGAGCGAGACATTGCAGGCGGTAGTACCCAAAGTCTTCTCGGACGCGGGAGAGACGGTCGGATTCGCCGAGAATGGAGATGTGTACGAAACCGCTCGCTACAAACTGGCGAAGGCAATCGCCGCGGCGGCGCACGGGCAATAGGAGGCGGAATGCGTGATCTACTGATGGTGTTGTTGCTGGCCTTGCCCGCATGGTCGCAGGTCCGCGTGTGGGAAGGCACCCTGACACTGCCCACCTATCAGGAGGGTCAGCCGGACGAGAACCCTCCGTTCGACGTCTTCGCCACTACCAAATACAGCTACCCGTACACGCTGCGGGAAAACCTGACCGACCGGCGTATCGATCAGAACTGGCGCGCGTTGTACCTGGAGAACGAACTCCTGAAGTGCGTGGTGTTGCCGGATATCGGCGGGCACCTCTACACCTGCACCGACAAGATCAACGGCCAGTCGCTGTTTTACGCCAATCCGTCGATCAAGAAGGCGGTGATCGGGTACCGGGGAGCGTGGGCCGCATTCGGCGTGGAATTCAATTTTCCGGTTTCGCACAACTGGGTCTCGATGTCGCCGGTGGATTTCGCAACGGAAGCGAATTCCGATGGCAGCGCGTCGGTGTGGGTAGGCAACATCGATCGCCCCTACGGGATGCAGTGGCGGGTCGAATTGAAGCTGCGCCCGGGCAGCAACGTGCTCGAGCAGCACGTCGCGTTGTACAACCGGGACGACGTGCGGCACCGCTTTTACTGGTGGAGTAACGCGGGAGTCGAGGTGTGGGACGACTCGCACATCTACTATCCCATGCGATTCTCGGCCAGCCATGGCTTCACCCAGATCGACACCTGGCCGGTGAATTCCGCCGGACTCGACCTGAGCGTGGTCGCCAACCACACGCAAGGTCCGGTATCGCAATTCATCCACGCTTCGCGCGAGCCATTCATGGGCGTCTACCATCCGCGCACGCGCTCGGGTACCGTGCACTTCTCGAACTGGGATGAGGCGCCGGCAAAGAAGATCTGGTCGTGGGGCGTCGATGCCGACGGCAAGGACTGGCGCAAGGCCCTGTCCGACAACGAAAGCGCCTACGTCGAGGTGCAGGGCGGTCTGTTTCGCAACCAGGAAACCTATGCATACCTAGAGCCGCAGGAGACGATCGAGTTTCGCGAGTACTGGCTGCCGATTCGCGAAATCGGAGGCCTGTCGCGCGCCAACCTCCACGGCGCCGTTTATCTCACGCGGGATGGCGCCACCCTGGCGGTGGGTCTCAACGTCACCCATGCGATCGAGAATGCGACCGTCCGAATCAAGGACGGCGGCAAGGTGCTGTCGGAGGAGCGCGTCAGTTTGACTCCATCGCGGACCTATACCAAACGGATCGCCGGCGCTGCGGTGGGAGGCAAGGCCAGCTTCGAAGTGGCCGACGCCTCCGGCCGCGTTCTGCTCGCGCACACCGAGGACACGTACGACATGGACCCGCCCTCGGAGGTTCACCCCGGCCGCCAGCCGGCGCGGAGAATTCCACCGGCGGCCGAACGCGGAGCGGCGGACTTCGTCGAGCTTGCCACAGATGACGAGTTGAACGGCAAGCTGCTGGATGCCTGGAAGACCTACCAGCAGGGCCTGGAACGATTCCCAGCGGATTTCGAGCTGAACAAGGCGGCAGGCCGCCTGGCGGCAGGTCTTCTGCGATACGACGAAGCGGCGCACTACCTCGAAACTGCCGCGGTCAAGATCACCAACGATCCGGAGATACACTACTACCTCGGCTTGACGTACTCGGCGCTCGGACAGGAGAACAAGGCGCGCGCCCAGTGGGAACGGGCACTGCTGTTTCGCTCCTTCCGTCCGGCGGCAAGGGTAGAGTTGGCGCGGCTCGAAGCCCGCCAGGGAAACTTGGCCGCGGCGCTCGACCAGGCCGGCTGGGCGTTGGCCGAGTCGCCCGAGATGGTACGGGCCGGCGCGATGGAGGTGGCGCTGCTGCGCCGTGCCGGACAGACCGCGAAAGCCAACCAGCGGCTGGCGCACTGGGCAGGACTCGACCCGACCAGCACCCACCTGCGGTATGAGCGCGTCCGGCTTGGCGCCGCGGACGTTGGGCTCTGGAAGCATCTCGCCGCCGACCCGTACCGCGTGCTGGATCTCGTCATCGACTATCTGGAACTCGGCTTCTACAGGGACGCGCTCGACCTGCTGTCCCGGCAGTATCCGGATGTCGATCCATCCACAACCGAACCGGGCGCCGTCCTTCCGCAGCAACACCCATTGATCGCTTACTATCGCGGGTACTGCCGCGAGAAGATGGGCGAGAGCGGCGCGGCGGACTTCGCGGCGGCTTCCAAGCTTTCCACACGCTATGTTTTTCCGAACCGCGCCGCCACCATCCCAGTGCTGAAAGCGGCGCTCCGCGCCAATCCGGCCGACGCCACGGCGCATTTTCTGTCCGGCTCGATGGATCTTGCCGGCGGCAAGGTTGACGAAGCTATCCGCGAGTGGAATGAAGCGCGGCGCCTGAATCGCGCGATTCCGGTGCTGCATCGCAACCTTGGCCTCGTCCTGCTGCAACTGAAAAATGCTCCGGACCAGGCGCTCGAAGTGTTCCGGGAAGGTCTGGCGTCCGATCGCGCCAATCTCGGCCTGTATTCGGCCTTGAGCCAGACGATGACACTGCTGAATCGTCCGGCCAGTGAACGAGTGGAAGCGCTGCGACAGTTTCCCGATCCCGCGCGCATGCCGCCGGGGCTGGTCTACGATCTGGCGCTGTCGCTGGCGGAGGACGGCAAGGCGGCGGAAGGGGAAAAGCTATTTGAAAACCGCTTCTTTGCGCGGCAAGAAGGCGGCACCAACGTTCGCCAGATCTATCTCGAGGTCGCGTTGCTGAACGCGCTGGAGCTGGCTCGTGCGGGCCGGCGCCAGGAAGCCCTTAACGCCGCGCACAACCTTGGCAAGGAGCGGAGCGGCATGGCTTTCACGCGCGACGGATTGGAGCCCTTCCTCAACGATGCGCGGACCGAGTTTTATCTTGGAGAGATCGAATCGCTGGCCGGCGTCATGGATGCCGCGCGCGAACACTGGCGCAAGGCCAGCGAATTCTCCGGCGGGACGGGCTTGAACGCGGCCTTTGCGTCGCGCGCCGCCCGCCGTCTGGACGCGGGTGCCGCGACTGCCTTGCGCGCGAGCCTGGAGGCGGCGCTTGCGCGGTCCGGCAATGGCCGCGCCAATGCCTCCGGCCTGGCCGCCTGCGCGCACGGATTGATGCTGGCAGATCTGGGTCGCAAGGACGAAGCCGCCGCGGCCCTGCGCTCAGTGTTTCTATTGCCCGACCGCGGGATGTCCCATCACCTGGCGAGGCTCGCCTTGCGCGAACTGTCTCAATGAATATCGGCGGCACCATGAGTAAGGCATTGCATTGCAGCGCCGATCTTGGCATCCCGGCCGGCTTCGGCCGCATCGAGAATCGACACCCCGATCGATGCCGATATTCGGGCCGTGCAGGCCTTTCAGATCCCGACACTTCGCAGATTGCCGAGTATTCCTGGTGGAAAGGGCTGTTATCGCCAGGAATCCGGCGCTGGCCGGAGGGGCCCGAGATATACGGCAATGTGAGAAACTGATCCGGAAACAAGCTCGTTTATCGTTCGTGAGCCGGCGCTAGCAGGTTGGTGTATACTCCTAACTGCCTGGGAACCCGAAATGGAAATCCCCGTGTTGGAGACGGGTCCAGCCGCCGATGCAAGCCGACCAGGTGCGGGTATGTTCACCGTCGAAGGACGAGTTGTCGGAAGCGATCAGGATGCTTCGCGAGCAGGACTTCGGCGTGGTGTTGCGGTTCCGCAACCAGGCCGGCAACCACCGGCACTAAACGAGGGAGCAGCCATGTCAACAACAAGAGGTGTCCTCATCAGTCTTGTCGCGGCGGCCGTCCTGTCGCTGAGCGCGTGCGGAAGCGGCGATAATCCCTCTGCGCCCCCGGCCACGTCCGCATCCCCGGCGTCGGCGCCGCCGACGGTGCGTGTCGTGGGGCCGCTGACGCCGGCGGACGCCCAGGCGCTCGCGACCATGAATGAGCGCGTGAAGGAGTACGTGGCCCTGCACGTCAAGCTCGAGCGATCGCTGCCGAAGCTGCCGAAGGAGGCCACGCCCGAGCAGATCGACAAAAACCAGCGCGCACTGGCAAAACTGGTGCTAAAGGCCCGCGCTGCGGCGAAGCCCGGGGACATCTTCACGTCGGAGGCGCGTCCGGTCATCAAACGCCTGTGCGCCAGCGTCTTTGGAGGGCCCGACGGCAAGCAGTTGAAGGCGTCGATCATGGACGAGAATCCGGTCACACCGGCTGCGATCAAGCTCACGGTCAACAGCCGCTACCCCGACACCGTTCCGCTGACCACCGTTCCGCCCCAGGTGCTGCAGACGATGCCGAAGCTGACTGAGGATCTCGAGTACCGGTTCATCGGGGACTGGCTGATCCTGCTGGACGTACACGCGCACGTGATCGCCGACTTCATCGAAGACGTACTGCCCAAGTAAGCCGAATGGAGATCATTATGCGCCGGCGCCATTCGTTTTCCGTTGTGCTGCTGCTCCTCCTGATTTGGACCGGGGCTGGTTGCCGGAACAGCGGCATCATCGCCACAACCACTGTGATCGCGGCCACGCAGTCCCCGGCCGAAACGCCTATAACACTGCCGAATAAGGATGGATCGTTGAAGTTCGCGGTCCTGGGCGACTTCGGCACCGGCGAACAGCCGCAGTATCAGCTAGCCGAGCAGATGGCCATACTCCACGGGCGGTTCAAGTACGACTTCGTCGTGACAGTGGGAGACAACCTTTACGGATCGGAGCGGCCACAGGACTTCCGGAAGAAGTTCGAGCTGCCCTACAAGCCGCTGCTGGATGCCGGCGTGAAGTTCTACGCGTCGCTGGGCAACCACGACGCGCGCGAGCAGCGGTTCTACAAGCTGCTCAACATGGAAGGGAAGCTCTACTACGCGTTCAGCCCGAAGCCCAACGTCCGCTTCTTCGCTTTCGACAGCACCTACCCGGAGCCGGAGGAGATCCGGTGGCTCGACAAGGAGCTCGCGGCATCCAGCAGCGATTGGAAGATCGTCTTCTTCCATCACCCCTTGTACTCGTCAGGCAACCGGCACGGCTCGGACCTCCGCCTGCGCGAAG
>JADGNT010000659.1 GCA_017883345.1 Candidatus Solibacter sp.
GCTGGTGGATGGCACCAATGGAAACGTCATACTCAAGCCCATTGTCGCCACTCTCGGTTCCACGCACTTCACCACCAGCGGCGCCGTCTTCAAACACGATGGCGACACTCACCGTTCGATCAAGCTGAACGTGAATATGCCGCACGGGCGCATGCCGGACGTCTTGCGTCTGGCCATGAAGGGCGAGCCCTTCATGGAAGGCGATCTCAATCTCAAAACCATGCTTGAGGTTCCGAACCTGGATGGAAAAGTGAAGGACAAACTGCGTCTCGATGGGCGCTTCGACATTACCGAAGCCCACTTCCTGAAATCCACCATCCAGGACCAGATCGATAGCCTCAGCCGGCGTGGACAAGGACAGCCGATGAACGAGGGGATCGACGAGGTAATCTCCCGTATGAGGGGCAAGTTCAAACTCGATGACAGCGTCATCACATTCCGCGAACTTACCTTTGGCGTGGACGGCGCGGACGTGGACCTCGACGGCAGCTACGATCTGAACGCCGACGTGCTGGATTTTCACGGCGCGCTGAAACTGGAGGCCAAGGTCTCCCAGACAGTCACCGGTTGGAAGCACTGGCTCCTCAAACCAGTCGATCCCTTCCTTTCCAAGAACGGCGCTGGAACCTATGTGAAGATACAGGTGGTGGGCAACTCCAAAGCCCCCAAATTCGGCCGGGACCGGGAAACCGCTCCCGACCCAAAGGGTACCCCGTCGAGAATTCGCTCGGAGCCGCGACCGTAAGAATGTGAGAAAGAACCGGTTGGCAGACGAAAGCGCCTGCCCCACAACGTGGGACAGACGCTTTCGTCTGTCAACCCATCGCGGCTAACCGCACCCCGTACCGCATCACCATCCGCACCACGTCGCACCCGGCCGCTAGTATTTTCCTGTTATTGCCTCACCCCGAAAGGGAATGCTATCTTACTCGCAATTGTTTCTCGATCTTTCGTGGAGGGGCTCCAGAATGCCGGTCGGCAGAATTCTGTTTACACTTGTCTCGATTGTTCCGCTTGTCGCACAAACTAACATGGCTGTCCTGGGAGGAATCGTCCAGGATTCGCAGCACCAACTCGTGCAGGGCGCCCGGGTGGAGGTGGTGGCTGTCGCTACGGGAGCGGTGCGGGGCACGCTGGCCGATACCGGCGGCCGATTCGAAGTGGCGGGACTGGCGCCAGGAGAGTACAAACTCCACGTTGACAAAACGGGCTTTGCGCAGTTCGCCGCGGCCGTCCGCCTGGAAGTGGGCCAGCAGATGGAGGTGAATCCGGTTCTGCAACTCGGGAGTAAAACGGAAACGGTCGACGTGGCCGGCATCACGGAGGTGCTCAAGACCACCGATGCCAGCGTCGGTGAGGTGGTCGAGACTCGTTCGGTTCACGAGTTACCGCTGAACGGTCGCATGCTCATCGATCTGGTACTGACCGTACCCGGCGCTCACTTGAGCCACGGGGCACAGTCCGGCGATCTCAACCCGCTATACTGGCGTCCCGGCCAGCGCTCCGCCGTCAGCGTGGGTGGCAGCCGCCCGAACGGGAATTACTTCCTGTTGGACGGCCTCACTAACACCGACCCGACCTTTAACACGACAAACCTGAGTCCGTCTCCCGATGTGGTCCAGGAGTTCCAGGTGCAGACCGGCAGTTACTCGGCCGAGATGGGCGGCGCCGGCGGCGGCCAGATCAACGTAATTACTAAGTCCGGGACCAGCAGGCTGCACGGTACGGCCTACAGTTACCTGCGCAACAACCTGTTCGACGCGCGGAGTTTTGAGGAGTTGGCCGGGGACAGCCACCTGGTGCAGAACCAGTTCGGCGCCGCCGTTGGGGGGCCGCTCTTCGGCAAAAAGACATTCTTCTTTACGAACTACGAGAGTTTTCGACAGACCCAGAATATGACCATGATCGACACCGTGCCCGGCATGGAGGAGATGGGCGGAGACTTCTCCAATGCGGGTGTGGCGATCTTTGACCCGAATGGCTCGCATGCCAATGCCAATTACGATCCCTCCCGGCCCATCTCTCCCGCCAACTCCCAGATCGTCCGCGCCCCATTTCCCGGGAACATCATTCCGGCCGCGCGAATTAGTCCGGTCGCGTCGACCATGCTGAACAACTACGTGCCGATACCTAACGCGATGGGCGACATGGGCATGAATATGACCATGATGGGCCAGCCGGTGGTCTTCGGGCCGGGCACCGATTCCAGCAACTATATGGATGTGCGGGCCATGCGGCACACGGACCATCAGGGCACGGTGCGGCTTGACCGCATCCTGGCAAGGGGCGACAGCGTGTTCGCCCGGTACTCGATCGGCAACGAGAACGGATTCACTCCCCAAAACCTGCCCGGTTTCGGAGCCTTTCACGACAACCGTTCGCAGAATGCGGGCGCCAGTTGGAATCGAATCGTATCGCCCAGCATTGTCAACACGGCTTCGGTGGCGCTCTCGCGGTTGAGCATGGACCGCTCCTCGGAGAACAACTCCTCACATAACGATATCGTGTCTCAGTTGGGCATTCAGGGCATCGGCTTCGGCGGACCGAACGCGTACGGCGCTCCATGGTTCAACGTCCAGGGTTATTCCGGATTCGGCGACTCCTACGCGGCCACCCCGATGCACGCGTGGGATACGATTCTGGAAGGGCGCGACACGCTGAGCTGGCAGCACGGCGGGCACAGCTTGAAATTCGGCGGGAGTTATCGCTGGTACATCTGGCCCATGTGGGGATTTTTCCAGAACCGCGGATACTACCAGTTCACCAACGGCTTCACCACTCAAACCGCAACCAACGATGGGACCGGGTCGGCCCTGGCAAGCTTCGAGTTGGGGCTGCCGGCCGTACGCCAGCGCCAGGCCGGCGTCCCCAGCATGAATCTGCGCCAGTGGTCGGCGGACGCTTTCGCCCAGGACACCTGGAAGCTCGGCGCGCACACGGCGATCGCCATGGGCCTGAGATATGAATTCATGTCGCCGCTGGCGGACCTCTCCCGCCCGTGGGCGAACCTGGAAAATCGGAACGGCCAACTGGTAGCCTTCATCGGCGGCCAGGCCGGCATGCCGCGCGGGCTGATGTTCCCCAACAAGCTGCGGTTCGCGCCGCGGTTCGGCATTGCGCATAATCTTCCGAAAGCGGGGCTGGTGTTCCGGGCCGCCTACGGCATCTTCTACACGCCGGTGGACCTGAACACCTGGTGCAACCAGTTGCACAATGTGCCCAACGTGTTTCCGGAAACCAACCAAAGCGATAATTTCGTACCCTCGATCGCAACCTTTGATTTCGGCCCCCCGGTGCTAGGAAAAACGGTAGTCAGCTTCACTTCCTTGGACCCGCACCCGCCGTCACAATACATTCAGCAGTGGAGTGCGTCCGTCGAAAAAGCTCTTTCCAGGAGCACAACTTTCGAAATGGGATATCTGGGAGCCCGCGGATTCCACCTGCAGCGTGCGCATTTGATCAACAATACGCTGCCCGGCCCCGGTCTGCTCCAGCCGCGCCGGCCGTACCCGACTGCGACCTTCATCGATGGGACGGTTTTTCCAGCCGGAATTCAGGTGGCCGGCAACACCTTCCCCGTCAGCACGGTCAACCTTCTGGAGAACACGGCGCGAAGCTGGTACGATGCCGGCTATCTCAACCTGCGGCGGCGCTACGCC
>JADGNT010000660.1 GCA_017883345.1 Candidatus Solibacter sp.
GGTTCCTCATGGCACGCAATCCCTCCTGGGCGACTTCGGGATCGGTGTCTCTGCTCAGCTTCTCCAGGTAGGCCACGCTCTCATTGTCTCCACTCACCGCCAGGACGCGCGCCAGGCCGATTTTCTCATCCTTCGTCGCGCTTCCGAGCGGCGCATAGAGCGCCTTGCGGGTGCTGCTGTCGCGCGCCAATTCCGTCAGGAACGGCAAGGCTTCCCCTTTGTACGCGCTCGAATTCAGATTGTTGATGAGGAATTGCAGCGGGCTGAACTCGCTGATTTCCGTCCGCCCCAGCATCACCATGGCGAAGGCGAGCGAAATCCGCGGCGACGTCTTGCCTTCATCCTTCCACGCCTGTTCGATTAGCCCCGCGTCCGCCGGATCGCGCAGCCGCGCGAAGCCCTCGGCGGCGCCGGCGCGCAGCTTCTCGTCCTTATCGGTCAGGTACTGCTGGTAGGTCCCGCGACTCTTGGGGTCGGGCAGCATGGCCAACGAGCCGAGCGCGGCGCGCCGCACTTTGGCATCCTTGGCGCGCTTCAGCACTTCCATCAGCTCCGGCACTGCCTCGCGATTGCGCAACAGCCCGGTAGTCTCGATCGCGGCGATCTGCACCTTGGAATTCAGGTCGCGCAGCAGGAACGCGATCTTCGGTCCCGCCGATTCGTCGCGGATCTTCTGCATGGCGATCAGCGACTCGTACAGCACATCCGTATCCTTGGTGTGCAGCGCCTCGACCAGATCGGGCACGGCGCCCTTGCCGCGCAGAATCCCCACCGCCCGCGCCGCGTTGGCGCGCGCCTGCATGCTGCCGCCGCCGCGCACCAGCGCGCCGAGCGCGGCGACCACGTCGGGGCGCGCCGTGACGTAGGGGTCCACCACCTGGTCGTTGGTATCGGTGAATCTGCCCTTGATGCTGCCGCCCACGCGCTTGATGGAGGAGCCGACGCCGGTTTGCACGTACCCGGGCAGGTAGAAGTTGACCAGGCCATCGGTGGCGTGGATCTGCACTTCGCCTTCGTTGTCGCGGGTGGCCAGGATCAGCGCGTCCAGGGCGCGCGCGCCCGTCAGTTGTTTGACGGCTTCCACGCGCACGTCGGTGCTGGGGTTCTTGAGGAAATCGGTAAGCTGGGGAATCGCCGAGCTGCCGCTCTTGCCGGTCTCGCGGACGTCCTTGGGGCGGACATCCTGTGCCGCGGCGGAAGCCATCAGGGCGAAGGCCGCAAAATAGAAGCGCATATTCGTATTATCTCGTGAGATAAGACGCAGGACGGGCGCGAAAAGTCCGAGAGGGTGCGGCAGGAAAAGGGAATGGTTAGCTACCGGATGAATTCCAGTTCGACGCGTTTGGAGATCAGGCCGGCTTCGTAGCCCAGATCGAGCAGCTTCTGCGCCGCCACCGGGACGATCTCGCCGGCATCCACCGTATAGTGGTTCACGTACATGCCGACGAACTTTTCCGCCAGACGCGGTTCCATGTCGCGCGCGAACTGCAAGGCATATTGCAGGGCTTCATCGCGATTGTCCAGAGCGTATTGAATGCTCTCGCGCATCATGCGGCAGCACTCGCTCTTGACGCCGGCATCCAGCGAGCGCAGCAGCACATTGCCGCCCAGCGGCAGCGGCAGATCGTAGGTGGTTTTGAACCAGCGGCCCAGATCGACAATGCGGTGAAAGCCTTCGCGGTCGAACGTCAATTGCGCTTCGTGGATGATCAGCCCGGCGTCCACCGAATGTTCCTTGATGGCGTCGGTGATTTTGTCGAAGGGCGTGACGACGGCCTCGAAATCCGGCTGGTAGAGTTTCGACGCCAGATACGCCGTGGTCATGGTGCCGGGGATGGCGATGCGCTTGCCTTTGAGCTCCTCGGGTTCCATGGGGTGGCTGGAGATGATCATGGGCCCATAGCCGTCGCCGATCGAAGACCCGCTGGCCATCAGCACGTACTTGTCGGCGACGTAGGGATAAGCGTGGTAGGAGATGGCGCTCAGGTCATAGAAACCTTCCATCGCTTTGCGGTTCAAAGTCTCGATATCGCTCAGCACGTGACGGAAGGTCACTCGCGGCGAGCGCACCTTTTTTGTCGCCAACGCATAAAACATGAAGGCGTCGTCGGAATCCGGACTGTGCGCGCTGACAATCTCCTGGGGAGCAACCGGTGTCATAAGAGAACCTTCAGTTTACACTACCAATCGTTGAAGGCTGTGGATGGAGGGGAGGAGAAGGCAAGAAATCCAAAAGAAAAAAGTGAAAGGGCGGCCACCCGATTGGGTCGTGAACTGGGAAGCAACTGTTGGCGATCATCCGGTTAGCGCATACGACGCATTGCCCTGTATTTTCGGGCGTTCGGTGAATCCGACCGTTCGGTGCTTCCTGACTACCTGCTCACTTCCCGCGGATGAGGCCGCCCTCATCGTGGATCGGCTCTATATGTCACCTCCCGCCGTGCTTTCCCGGTTGAAAACCGGGTGGGACGGCTAAGAAAGTCGGCGTCTGTCTCGGAATCGTCTACTGCCTGATTCCACCTTCACTATGCTCCCGGCGGCTTGGATTGTCAAGACATCTTGAAGTACCATGAAGTACCATTTGGTTAGCGTTCGTGACTTAAGTACGATTACCATGTGGCGCAATTTCTTCACGAAAAGACCCTCACCGCTCACCGGCGCCCCCGCCGTACGCCGCCTCAAATCGTATTCCGCGCAAAGCGGCTACGTCTACCAGTATTTCTACGAGGGCCAGCGGCCTCTGCGTAGCGGCGGCGAGAGCGGCACGGAATTCGTCTTCACGGTGAGCGCCGGCCGCAAGACCTTTCATCCGGTGAGCGTCCTGGTGGCCGAAGGCGCTCTGCGCGCGTGGCAACAAGCGCACGCCCACCCGCTCTCTTCCACCGAGCGCTACGCGGTTTCCAAAATGGCGTTATTCCAGGCCTTCGACGAGCGTGCCACGCCGGACCTCATGAAGCAGGAGGTCCGCGTACGCAACGCCGATGTGGAAGCCATCATCGCAACTTTGGGACTATAGCCTCGCGCCGCGACAGAGCATGCGGCACGGCGCGGTATGCCGGAGCCGCCGGCGAAGAAGCGGGGGCGGGGCCAATGGCAATCAGACACTCGGAGGAATAGGCATCGGGACCGGCAATATCCAGATTGTTGTCGCCCGCCGTGAGCCCCGCCGGCACCGTCAGGTTGATCTGGTACAGCCCCGCCAATTGCGGCGCCAGGCCGGCGTAGCCCACCGTGGCCGCCACGCCGCCGATGTAGGCTGCGATCGTGCCGGTGGTATTCGCCAATTGGGTGGTGGGCCCGGCGTCCCCGTCCGCGATGGTGGGGCTCACCGCGCCTAACCCGGTGAGATACACCGACACCGTTTCGCCGATTTGCGCCGGATTCTTGGCGTTGACCAGTGAGCCATCCAGGTGGACCACGTCGCCGTACCCAAGACCGTTCGCCGATTGCGTGAGCACCCCCGGCGCAGTCTTAGAGATCCACGCGGTCACCGTATTGGAGGGCACATTGTTGTTGAATACCTGCACCTTGGCGATGCTGCCCGTCACGCCATAGGGCACGATGGCCGCTAGCACGGTCGGGTACACGTAGTAGATGGGCGCCGGGATGTTGTTGACCATCACCTGCACGTTGCCGAGCGTGGTGGGGAACGGAA